>JABDKS010000623.1 GCA_013002105.1 Pirellulaceae bacterium
AACTTGCAACAACTGAGCCAAGCCGAGCTGACATCGATCCGTCGGCGGTTTGGATTTGTGTTTCAAAATTCCGCGTTGTTCGACAGCATGTCGATCTTTGACAACATCGCCTTCCCGCTGGAGCAGAATGACAGGCTGCCAGCCGAAGTGATAAGCGAGCGTGTGATGAAGCGTCTGGCGGAAGTCGGATTGTCGGCGAGCATTGCGAACAAGCGACCGAGTGAAATTTCCGGTGGGATGCGAAAACGCGTTGGCCTGGCGCGTGCTCTGATTTTGGAGCCAGAATTGGTCGTTTACGACGAACCGACCACTGGACTGGATCCAATCATGAGTGACGTGATCAACGAATTGATACTGAACACACGCCGGCAATACCCCGTTACCAGTGTTGTCGTGACACATGACATGCACACCGCGAGAAAGGTCTCGGATCGAGTGTTGATGTTTTATCCGCGAACGAGACTCAAGCCGGATGAGTCGCAAGTCTTGTTCGATGGTCCACCGAGTGACTTGGAGCATGCCGAGGACCGACGGGTACGCCAATTCGTGCGAGGTGAAGCGGGAGAGCGACTCAATGAGATGACTCAGGGAGGCTCAACCGCATCGTAAGCGATCCAACGAGAGAACCCGTCGCGGGGCTCCTGGGGTGGACAGGATTCCTGCAAGCAATTGACGGATCGCTGACGGGGACGCGAAAATAAATTATGGACGACAATAAACTACGATTCGGCGTCGGCGTGCTGGTCATTGCCGCCATCGGAATCGGAATCATCCTGACCTTCTTGTTCGGGGCGTTTCCGACCGTGTTGACGCGCGAATATACGTTGTTGGTCGAATTCCCGTCCGCCCAAGGTGTCAGCACCAATACTCAAGTCCTGCGTGATGGCGTCAAAATTGGCCGCGTAACAGATATCAAATTGCTGGAAAAAGAAGGTGTGCTGCTGGAGTTGGCGATGGACGATCAGTATCGTCTGACGCACGAGTATCTCCCTCGAATTGGTACCGGTTCGGTCATCACCGGTGATGCAACGCTGGAGTTTGTTCGGGCGAGCCCACAGCAATTGGCATCGGTGTTCAGAACCGACGCGGACCGTGATCTGATTCCAACACCATTTTTCGATGGTGAGTACTTTCCGCACGGTTACAAAGCAGAAGATCCGTTCAATCTGCTGTTTGGATTGGAAGAGGCTGTTCGCGAGACAATGTCATCGATCACACGTGCAGGCGATTCCATTGATGCCGCCGGGCAGAACGTTAATCAGTTGGTTGTCGAAGTGCGTCAAGTGGTCGGTGGAGCGGATACCAAAATGGACGCGGTCGCCGACGAAGCGGTCGGGGCGTTGGAAGAATTCCAAGGTGCAATGCGTGAAATTCGTGGGATACTTGGCGATCCCCGATTGAAAGCTAGCTTGAATGATTCACTGGCGACGCTGCCGGGTGTGTTAAAAGAAGCACAGGGGACGCTTGAGAGCACGCGAAAAACGTTTGAGCGTTTCGAAAGGGTTGGCGACCGGTTCGAACGTGTGGGATTGGCTGCAGAGAATGCGATCAACGACGTTGACGGCGTCATCGGAAACGTCGATCGCACCGTCGATACGGTGCGGGATACCGTTCAGGGAGCTCAGCGAGCGATTGGAAATATCGAGCGTTTCAGCGAACCTCTGGCTAAGAACAGCGACGAATTGATCGCACAAGTGCTGCAAAGCCTCCGCAGTGTCGACCGTGCGTTGATTCAAGTCGAAACGTTCGGGACTTCGCTGAACAACAGCAATGGAACGGTTCGGCGGTTGTTGGACGACGAGGACGTCTATTGGCAGATTCGACGGACGGTCGAGAACGTCGAACAAGTGTCGGCGAGGATCAAACCGATCTTGGATGACGCACGGATCTTTTCCGACAAGATTGCTCGCGACCCGAGCCAGCTAGGCATTCGCGGAGCCATTTCCAAACGACCCAACGGCATGGGGTTGAAGTAGTCCGGGGTTATCAAAGCGGCAACTGCCCCCGAGCGGCCTTCGCACTCGGGCGTCATTCCGAGCGGATTTCCGGGCAAGCGAGGTTCGGGGCGGCAATTCTGACGATTCAAGCGACTTGACCGTGCGATTCGTTACAGGCTGAATCGAATTGCCCGTTTCGTGTTCTAGAGTTGGACGTTCTGCGAATCCAGCCCGACCCAAGAAACGCAACGTGTACGACACAACCGAGACGAACGCCCCCGAATTTCAAACGCTCGCATCCGATCGACCACGCATTGGCGATTTTGCTGGCTCCTGTCCTGAATGCGAGGCGTCGATTCACTATGACGGTCGCTCGCGCGGCAGCGTGGTTGCTTGCCCAGGTTGTGGGCAATGTTTGGATAGTCCGCAGGCGTTTGGGCTGAGCGACTGGTCGCTAGGCCGACCACATTGGCCATTTTCACGCACCGTGACACCGGGATCGGTCGAAGTTGCGGTCGCGATCGCGATTGGCGGCTTAGCGTTGATCGACTGGTTTTCGATCAACGCGAGACTTGCCGCGCTGTTTGTCAGCGCAGGATTGCTTGCCGAGGGGATTTCTAGGTTGCATCAGTTGGCGATCATGAAACAGACGCGGGAAGCAAATGTCTTCCCCGCCCTGCCCTCGATGCCCGGTTTTGGATCACTTTGTGCAGTGTTTCGAACCCGTAATTCGGTGCTCGATTCGGTCGCAATCACCGGGATGGTCGGTGCACTCGGCTGCGGCTTGATGTGGGTGATCGAATTAGTTGCAGAGGCAAAAGATATCGGCGACGACAATCTGTGGAAAGGGATACTCTGTCTTGGAATATTACCCGCCATCATGATCTACGGCAGCTATCGAGCGATTCGTTTGAATCTTGATCGACGCGCCATGTATGTCTATCAGAAGGGCGTCCGTTATCGGATAGGTGAGCGGGAAGAGTCGTTTACTTGGCAGGACGTAAAGCGGATGACGGCCATTCACCTTGGAGATGCGATTGACGAAGACGCGATTGACATCGAATTCACGTCGATACGCAAAAAAATCCGTATCACGCGCGCTCAATTTCCATTGATTGAATTCCTTTGGCAACGTCTGCTTCAGGAAGCCCAAGAACGCATCGCGTCAGCTCACATCGAAATCCGAACCGAGATAGCGACACGCCCAAACGCGCCCGCGTAAAGATGTCGCGCCATGGAGACTGGCCAACCGCTGATGCTTTGGTTCGGCGACGCCCCTCTCCAACCAACTCAGGGTGAATCAGCGTCGATTTCCGATTTCTTGCTCTGCGACCGGCTCGCCGCCGCCTGTCGTTGCTGGATCAATTGATTTTGCTCAGCAGCCAAACGGTGTTCTTCGGCTTTCTCGGGTTGTCCCGTGCTTTGATAAATCGCCTGCAATGCGATGTGCGCAGCGGTTTGCGATGGTTCGATTTCCAATGAGTACTCCAACGCTTCAATCGCTTTTTCGGAGTTGCGGTTGTTCTGTTCGGCCAAGCCCAAATAGTAGATGTCGCTACCGTCACGATGCATTTTGCTGAGCGATCGATAAAGTTCGAGCGCCTCGGGAAACTTGCGATTCTGAAATTCGATCTTGGCCAATATGTGCGAAGCAACGATTCGCGGCATCGATTGTTTGTTTTCACGTTTCAAGATTTCACGGGCAATGTTTTCGGCAATTGGATTTTGCCCCTGCTCCCAGGCCAGCCAGACCAACGCAGCATCGACGTCGGCGTCCGCTTTGCCGCGAGTCTTGACTTGAATCAACTCTCCGGTCGCTTCGATGTTGTAAGTCGCGAATTTGGGGTCGCCGCCCATGCGACGGTGAAGTTCATATTTGGCTAGTCCTCGCAAACGCTGTTGTTCCCAGTCGGGCAAATGGGAGACGTCCAAAATCGGTTCGAATCGTGCCGTGATTTCCGACGCCTCCTTGGGGACGACATTGTGGATGCCGATCCGGTGATTGTGTAACGCGAAATGCGAGACATTGGTGTCACGTCGCGGCATATGGCACTTCGCGCAGTCGTTACCATTCGCAGCGATACGATCGGCATGCGTCTTGCCACATGACTGATTGTCGTGACACTGAAAACACTTGTCGCGATGGTACTCAACCAGGTTGCCGGCAGCAGGTGGATCGTGGGGATCGTGACAGGTGATGCAAGTGAGCGTTTCGGTTTCGGTGTAGCACTTGCTCTCGTGCATCTGTTCGACATGTCCGACCAGACGCATTGCATTGTCGCCATCGAGGCGAAACTGAAAGTCCACTCGGTAATCTGTCAGCGACAAACCCGGGCGAAAATCCCATTCGTCTTTGTCGGTGACTTCGACTTGTTGCACACCCTGACAGTGACACTGCTGGCAGATCGATTCGGAAAGCTCGCGGGTCAACGACACCGGATTGACGATTGAGTCGTCGTTGCCGGCTAATTCTGGATCGTCACTCCAGTTTGGGTTCTCGCGATGACGCTTCGCATGCAACTCCCCGGGACCGTGGCATCGCTCACAGCCAATTTTCGGTTCCAGGATCTCGAATTTGTAAGGGTTTTCGTCGATTTGCTGAATCGATCCGACGTGACAGAACACGCATCGAGCCGTCACCGTCCGACGAAAAGAACGATGGGAGGGAACATCGTATCCAGGCGACATGGACCATTTTTTATCGTCGCTGTAGTAGGTGATCGGTGACTCGATCGAGAACTCGCCCTTTCGCGACAGATAACTTTTCGCGTGTGTGCCTGACCCGAGGGTCATCACCATCTGATGCTCCGTCGTGGCCGCGACGTCGCCGTTGTTATCGAGGAGGTGTTCGCGATGAAACATTTTGCCGTCGTCCACCGCGACTTCGTAGCGGTGCCCGCTGGGTTGGTGCAGGAACGTGCTGGGCGGGGGTTCGGATGCCACATCGGTGACTTGCGCCGCTTTGCTGTGCATCGTGCGCAGAAAACTCTGGTGCTGATCCTTGTGACAGTCAATGCATTGGTCCGACCCGATGTATTGGACACCGTCGGCCGCATTAGGAGGCACTTGGTCAGCAGCCACGGACTCGTTGTCCACCGCCTGGACCAAGACGATGAACGGGCAAGCCATCCAAAGAAGGATTGCCAGCGGGGTTGAAGCAAATGAGGTCTGACGTGGTGCGATCATCGCGCGGCCAACACACAGCAGCTG
>JABDKS010000624.1 GCA_013002105.1 Pirellulaceae bacterium
TTTTGCCGAAGGATCAGCCGGCGACGGGCTCTCGCCGATCGCACGAAGCATTAATGCGATTTCGTCAGCCGTCGGTGCCTGCAGCGAGTCTTCGTCGGTTACATCAATTGGATTCGCCAAACAAGAATCGGCGTCCCAATCTGCCGCGTCGTCGAACGTTCCGTTTTCGCTCAAAGCCGCGGCGATTTCGATCTTCTCACTCCATCGGTGCGTCGCATGGTCGAGCAAGGTTTCGAGCCCAGGCGACGTCGTTTGGTCGGCTTCTGCAACAGATCGAATTTCTCGTACGGCCTCTTGAATCAATTCAAAAGCATCCGCTTGGGCTGTCCACTGCGATGGGTCGTTGCCCACCGTGTCCATTATCTGTAACAGCAGCGTCGTGAAACGGTATAGGTCGGATTGGGGGGACTGTTCGGTAGCGAAGCGTACTTCCTCGATCAGATCTCGATTTTCGGCTATCGATAGACTCTGGCTTGCATTTTCGGATGACATCACGACACCTCACAGGATGGCGTGGCGGTTGCAAGCGAGGGCGGTGTTTCCAACGGGGCGTTAGGTATCGCCGGCACGTGCTGCGACGTTGGTGTAAGTGGATCTTTGTCTTGATCCGTTGGCCTTGCAATATCGGATGCAGTTGGATTGGAATCGGCGTGTTCGACATTTCGAATATTGCATAATCGATTGATCACAGAACTGATTTGTGTCGGCGTCTTCATGATTGACTTCATGGTCCAGCAAACACCTTCGGCGCTGTCGCGATTGGCTTTGGCCGTCGTGGCGATTTGCTGGACGGTCAGCACGATATCCTGTGCACACTGCACTTGCCGCGACGACAATTCGGTGTTGTGTTCAAGTTGACGCGTGCTTTGCTCGGTGAAATCGCAGATTTGTTCCAGTGATGTTCCGGCTGTGTTTGCTCGGGTTGCCTCCGATTCGAGTCGTTCATCGACAAGCTGGACGCCACGTATCGATTCGTCGATTACTAAGTGGATTGCATCGGTCAGGCCCGCGATTTCTCGAGTGGCATCATTGGTTTGTTCCGCCAGTTTGCGGACTTCATCGGCAACAATCGCGAATCGACGTCCGTGTTCACCAGCGCGAATCGATTCGATGGAGGCATTGAGTGCCAAATGGTCTGTGCGAGCCGTGATGTCGTTGATCGTTCCTACGATTCCGGAGATTTGCTGAGCCTGATCACATAGACTACGCAGTTTCTGCTCGGAGGACTGTGAATCGGTCCGAGCCTGAACAAGTCCCTCGGCAAGCCCGTTGAACGCTTCCAAAGCAGCCTTAGCCGATTCAGTGGTGTTCTGGACGTTTGTTTGTACGTCCATCGAGTGGACCGAAGCGTGGTCAATGGTCACAGAAAGCTGTTCGACGTAGGCCGTCGCTTTACTGATCGCCTGTCCCTGGGCTTCCGTTCCATCTGCGATCATTCTCGCGTGCTGGTCAATCTCGCTAGCACCTGATTCGATCTGCGCGACATGTGCTTGCAGTGCATTCCCAAGGGATGACAGGACGCCTTGGAGTTGCTCGCTCGTCGTTACGCCGCTGGCATCGCGACGATTCAACAGCGCCATCATTTCATTGATTTCGCTGTTCTGTCGGCGTGTGTTGGCCGCAACACTTTCCCAACGCTGGGCACAGTGACCGATGCGGATAGCCGTTTCATCGAATTCTTTCAAACCTGTACGTAGCGACGCCGCACTCTCATCGTCGGCGACAACCGATTCAAGCATCGTGAGGCCGCGCTTCATTCGCCGGGAGCATACCCAACTTGCAAAGATGACCATCCCAAACGAAACAACCACCCCGCTAGAAATGGAAATGTCGCCAATTGATTGGATTACTGCGACGGACAAGATCGCCACGACCGCGTGGGACACGAAGAGAACGCTAGATAGTTTCATCATTCACTCCGGATTCGGTGTTGATTCTGTGCACTGTGTCGGTCGCGATCGACTGGCCGGTGTGCCCCAGTGAGACGCGACCAGCCGTTTGGCGTTTCGATAGACTCCGTTGTGATCGAGAACGCGTACGATCTGATCTCGATGCGTTGCTGTTCCCAGTTCGACCGACTCAGGTGGTTCATCTTGATGCGGTTCAGCGTTGCTCAGAACTTCCAACGATTCAATGGATCCGGCTTCGGCGATTCGCAAGGCCCATGTCGCATTGCCATCGATTACTAGCAGGGTGTTTTCATCTTCGACCTCGCGCGTCGGACCGATTCCAAGTATTCCGTCGATAGAGATCACAGGGATGAATTCGGCACGCAGATGACAGACACCCGCTAGGGAGCGATGACAACCTGGAATGCATACCAACTCCGGCGAAGTGGTAATCTCGCGAACCGCTACGGCGGGGATTGCAAACCAATTCTCGCCGGAGCGAAATACGCAATATTTGTTGTCAGAAACGGGATCGCAGGAAACCGTATCAGTGTGTTCTTTGTCGACCTGTGTTGCGGTCATGATTGTTTCCCTCTCGCCATTTGTTTTTCAAAACGCAGTCTGAGCGCGGCGAGTCGCTCCAGTGCATCGGAGGCCTCGGTCGGTTCCGGTGCTTCACTGACATCCGAGAGGGCTTTTACGTCTGCCGTCTCCGCGCCGCTCGCATCAGACTCGCTTGCATAGCGATGTGTGACCTGGCTGGGATCGACCAGTGGCGTTTGCGGTTCGACCTGTGCGTCCTCGATCGCATTTGGATCTTCGCCCGTGCAGACTGGATTACTGTGCTGTCGCGTTACTAATTCGGTCAGCAACTCCAGTCGACACTGCATTTCGTAGGCGAACTTTTTCCATTCGTCCCGCAGACTTTCGAGCGTTTCGGTTTCGTGAAATCGAGGGCACGGATCGGTAGCCCGTTGGTCCGTAGATGTTTCCATCACCCGGTCCCTACACGCTTAGAGTCGAAGCTGATTCTAGGAGCGAACGAACAGTCGCGATCAGCGTCGTTTCGCACACCGGCTTTTGCAAATAGGCACCCCATTGGGTTCCCAGCGTGCTAAGGTGTTGCGCTTCGCGTTTGGTCAGAAAGATGATCGGGAGATTTTCACGTCGATCATTCAGTGCCAAGATTTTTTCGCACGCGGCGTACCCGTCCATTTCGGGCATTTGGATGTCAAGAATGACCAAGTCCGGCTGCTCGCGTTCTGCGATCTGGACTGCTTGCCGTCCATCGTGCGCCACGGTGACATCATACCCGGCACCCGTAAGGGTTCGCCGCAGCAAGGTGCAGATTGTGTGGCTGTCGTCGGCAACGAGAATTTTCATCGGGTTCATGGGGCTCTCCGAACAACGAACCGAATTTCCGCGATGCGGATAGAACGGAAGTTGCTTTGTGGGGATTGTTCTTCGGTAGCCCGGCGGTCTCAACGAGATCCGTGGCTTTGCGTCCCGATCTCACGATCGGTTTGCCATTTCGGAAAACCCATTCAGAGTCCCACAACCTGTGGAAGTGAATTGGTACACCGAGGTGCCCCCGTGTAGATTGCGTCATAGTCGCATCCATTGGAAACATGCGTCAGATATGACAGGAGTCAAGCAGAACGTTTTGGTTTC
>JABDKS010000630.1 GCA_013002105.1 Pirellulaceae bacterium
GATCTGGGCCATGCAGGGTTACAACGACTCGACGCCCACAGCCGATGGCAAAAAGCAGCAGGCGTTTCGTCAAGGATTCTTCCGATTTCGTCCCGATGGCAGTGACATCGAATTCATTCGATCGACCAATAACAACACGTGGGGACTGGGGATCAGCGAAGAAGGACTGATTTTTGGATCGACGGCTAATCACAACCCCAGCGTTTACATGCCGATTGCCAACCGCTACTACGAACGGGTTCGTGGTTGGACCGCGTCGCTGCAGCTTGGCACGATCGCCGATACTCACCTGTTTAATCCCATCACCAAAAACATCCGGCAAGTGGACCACCACGGTGGCTACACCGCCGCCGCCGGCCACGCGCTGTACACCGCGCGACAGTATCCCCCCGAATATTGGAATCGAACCGCGTTCGTCAACGGACCGACCGGTCATTTGGTCGGAACGTTTGTGCTCAAGAGTGACGGGTCGGATTTCCATTCGTCCAGTCCGTTCAACCTGTTTGCCAGCGATGACGAATGGACCGCACCAATCATGTCCGAAGTCGGACCTGATGGAAATGTTTGGGTCATCGATTGGTACAACTACATTGTCCAACACAACCCAACTCCCAAAGGTTTCAGCAAAGGAAAAGGCAACGCCTACGAATCCAACGTTCGCGACAAAAAGCACGGACGTATTTATCGCGTGGTCCACGGCGACACGCCCAAGCCGATGACACTCGAAGCCGCCAGCGGCCAAACATTGGTGCAGACATTGACCCATCCAACCATGCTGTGGCGAAAGCACGCGCAGCGCTTGTTGGTCGAACGTGGCGAAACGGACGTGGTCGCCGACTTGATCGCGTTGATTCACAACCCGGCAGTTGACTCGATTGGTTTAAATGTCGGTGCCATTCATGCGCTCTGGACATTGCATGGTCTGGGGCAACTCGATGGCTCCAATGCTGCGGCAACCGAGGCAGCGGCCACCGCGTTGCGGCATCCGTCTGCGGGTGTCCGGCGAAACGCCGTGCAAGTCGTGCCGCCGCAAGCCGATTCGGTGCAAGCCATCCTGGCCGCCGGTGTCATCGATGACGCCGATGCACAAGTTCGTTTGGCTACCGCATTGGCCTTGGCCGATCTGCCCGCCAGCGACGATGCCGGTCGTGCGGTGTTCCAAGCCATGCAGGCAAAGCCCGATCGATGGCTATCAGATGCTCTGGTCAGTGCAGCCGCGACCAACGCGGATTCGTTCCTGAGCACCATCGCAGCGTCCGAAACGCCGCCGACGGGACAGATGTTCGAATCGATGGAGATCGTTGCCAACCACTATGGTCGCAGCGGTCCGGTCGACAGCATTCCACGAGTGGTCCGACAATTGGCGACCGCGAATGCGGAAGTCGCCGAAGCGATCTTGGCAGGGGTTTCCCGAGGATGGCCGGCAGACGCGAAACCCGAACTGACCGAGACGTTCGAGCAAGACCTGATCCAATTGATGGAGGGTTTGCCAACGAGCAGTCGCGGTCAACTCGTATCGCTGGCCCGTAGTTGGGGCAGCGAAAAGTTTGAAAAATTTGCACGCGAGATCTCTGAATCGTTGATTCAGCAGATCGATGATGATGACTTGGCGGTCGACAAACGCAGGGCCGCAGCGCATGAACTAGTGGTCTTTCGTTCGTCCGAGGCCGATGTCGTCGAAGAGTTGCTCGAGCGTATCACGCCGCAAATGGATCCCAACCTGGCAATGGGGCTCGTGCAAGCGGTTGCCAAAAGCGAAGCGGCCGAGTCGGGTGAAATTCTGGCCGACTATTTTGATGCTCTGACACCCGGATTGCGAAGCGTTGGAATCCGCATCCTTTTGACACGTCCACAATGGACGCGGTTTTTGCTCGATGCAATCGATCAGGGAGACATTTTGCTTTCCGAATTGGATTTGGAACAACAGCAATCGTTGTCCGATCACCCCAGTCAACAGATCAAGAAACGCGCACGCGAGCTTTTGAGTCGCGGGGGAGCATTGCCCAACGAAGATCGCCTTGCCGTGATGAAACAGATGATGCCAGCGACCGAGAACACCGGCGACGTTGCAGCGGGCAAGAAGATCTTTACCAAGAATTGTGCTAACTGTCACATGCACAGTGGCGAAGGACAAAAAGTCGGGCCGGATCTAACCGGGATGGCTGTTCACCCCAAAGCTGAATTGCTAACTCATATCCTGGATCCCAACCGCGACGTCGAAGGCAATTATCGTGTGTACACGTTATTGACGACCGATGGGTCCGTGGTAAATGGACTGCTGGCATCAGAATCGAAAACGTCGATCGAGATGTACG
>JABDKS010000667.1 GCA_013002105.1 Pirellulaceae bacterium
CGCCATGGTGTGTTTTTGTCCAAACGTATCGGCACAACCACTATCTGAACCACTGCCCGGATACGCTGACACGGACGCACTTCGACAAGACGCATCGTTGCACGCGGTGTCGTTCGTTGATGAATCGACTGGTGTCGCGGTCGGTGATCGCGGGACGATTCTGCGCACGATCGACGGTGGTCGTTCTTGGCAAATCGTCGCGAGTGATACCGCGTGTCGATTGGACGATGTGTTATGGATCAATGCCACCCAAGTCGTTGCTGTGGGTGGTGCCTACGATCGAATCACCTCCATCAGTCGCGGGGTAGTGCTTTGGAGTCAGGACGCGGGTCAACATTGGCAGCGGGGCGACGACGTTGAATTGCCTCGGCTTCGTGAACTTCGTTTTCGTCAAGAGGATCGGGCGGTCGTTGCGATTGGCGACTGGGCGTCGTCGTCGCTGTCTCGCGAATTCGAGAGTCGCGATGGTGGAAAGTCATGGAACAACAGCGGCGAACTGGACGGACCGGTCCGGGTGCCCCGTCAACGCACCTCGGTCGACTATGAAAAATGGACGCGTGTCACGGGCATCGCCGCCCCGATACGCGACGCTTGTCGAGTCGGGGATTCGGGGCTTTGCGCTGTTGGCGACCATGGCGTGATTCTCCGTAGTCCCGACCGTGGCCAGACTTGGCACGTTGCACGTGGCGATGACCGTTCCACTGCCGTGTTACTGATCGCTGCCACGCCGGGGCGGATTGCCTGGCCATTGGTCGGCAGTGAGTCATTGGAAATGCGGCACCGGCTTTCGGTCTTATTGAATCAGGCACCGACACAGGATGCCGGGGGAACAAACTCCGATCCATCTGTACCGTCATCACTGGACCTTGCCCAACAAGCCGCTGTGATGCTTGGTGCAGCTGGCGTCGACTACTTGGGTGATCGCCCATCGGAGAGTTTTCAGCGATGGCTGACGATCCACCGACCGAGCGTGGTGGTTGTGGACAAAAGCCTGCCGGCAGCATTGCGATCGTCCATGATGCAAATGGCGGTCAGCTCCGGTGTGCAGCGCGTCGTCGAATTTACATTCAATGTTCGCGGAGAGTCGATGTTGCACAATGGCGCAATGTTGCCCAGCACCGGTGTATTGGCAAGCGACCTGTGGCAAGACGCGTTGCAGATCGTCACGCCCAATCGGCGAATGGAAAAATCGGTCTCGCTGCGACGCGTTTATGACGCTGCGGGAGTCAGCAAACGTGGTGAGTCGGTCATGTCGGGTTTGCCATCTGTCCGGGGTCAGGATCTATCAGCGACCAAGCAACCCGCATCACGACGCCACCTGCAGGTGGTCCAAGCGCGGGTGTCACAACCACAGCATGTGACGCGTTTGATCAAAGAGAGTCGAAGCCGCGAAGATTTCATTGCGGCGTTTGGTCGTCTGTTGGATCAGACGGCTAAAGGTGATCGGTTCCGTTTGGCATGGCACGTCTTTCAAGAAATCGAGGATGATCCTGATTGTCGCATCGGTTTTAGTCATGCCACGCTGAGTCTGATTGCCGATCGCTTTGGTGACACGTCGGCCGGTAAGTGGGCGGCGTTGCGTGCCGATGCAATGCAAAACAGCACAGAATGGTCCCAGCTACAGTCGATTTCGCGCGATGACCTGGCTCAAGCCGATGACGCCTCCGTGTCGAGTCCCGACATTGCACCGGTGTCACCGTTTCAACTGGCACCCGGTCGTGTCGCGCAGGTGGCCGCGACGACACCGCTGCTGGTGCCCAAACCGGAGCGATTGCAGCAGCGAAATACTACCCAACGCGAAACGCATATCGATTTGGCATGGGAGTTTCATCCCTACGTGCTAGTTGCCCGAGAGGCGGCGCGTCATCGCGGTGACGAAAACGATTTGGAACCGACGACGGTCGGCGCGGCCAATCTGCGGCGTCTTGCCGAAGATCGCTCGGCTGCTGCCTGGGCCCGTCTGATTAACGGCAATGGTGGTGGGGCGGTGATCGCGAATGCGGCGGCAACGTCACCCCGGTTGGATGGGCATCTGGATGACCCCTGTTGGACCGGTGCGCTTCGTTCGGCCGGTGATGATTCTGCGTTGCGGATTTCCTATGACGAAGACTACGTGTACGTGGCACTGCAGGTCGATGCCGGCCAATTGCCAGCGGACGATTTTGTTCGTGTTGATTCGTCACCGGTGCGTGACCATCCGCTACAAGACATCGATCACATTGAGCTTTCGATTGATCTGGATACTGATTTGACGACGGCGATGCAGTTTTCGATGACGGATGCGGGCAGAACTCACGACGCGGTGGATGGACGCGCTGCGTGGAATCCTACGTGGTACATTGCCCACCATCGAAATGACGAACACGTGCAGTTCGAACTTGCCATTGAGCGGCGTGACC
>JABDKS010000638.1 GCA_013002105.1 Pirellulaceae bacterium
GAAGCGTACGTGTTCGTATTGCTGATTGACGAACGCCCCGAAGAAGTGACGGACATGGAACGCGAAGTTCGCGGACCGCAATGCGAGGTCATCAGCAGTACGTTTGACGAACCCGCACAGCGACACATCCAAGTCGCGCAAATGGTGATCGAAAAAGCCAAGCGGATGGTCGAAGCCGGGACCGATGTCGTTATCTTTCTCGATTCCATCACCCGCCTAGCTCGTGCCCACAACAGCGACGGTGAATCAACCGGCAAACTACTCAGCGGCGGTTTGGATGCTGGCGCGCTGCAAAAACCTAAAGCACTCTTTGGGTCCGCGCGCAAAGTCGAAGAAGGTGGCTCGTTGACGATCCTCGCCACCGCGCTGATCGACACCGGCAGTCGCTTGGACGACGTGATCTTCGAGGAATTTAAAGGTACCGGAAATCTGGAGATCGTCCTTGACCGCGGACTGGTCGACCGCCGCATCTGGCCTGCGATCGACATTAGCAGCAGCGGCACCCGCCGCGAAGAAATGTTGATGGATCCCGGAGAGTATCGCAAAGTCTCGGCGCTGCGTCGTGTGATGGCCGATATTTCGCCCGCCGACGCGATGCAAAACCTGGTCACCCAGTTACGCAAGACCCAAAACAACGCAGAATTCTTGATGAGTGTGAAGGATGAGTAGCGAGATTACGGGTGTCGACGGTGATCTACCGAGCGGGAAAATTGTCATCGTCGCAAGCCGCTACAACGCATCCATCTGCGATGCTCTGGTCGACGGTAGCGTGCAAACATTGACGACCGCCGGATACGACAGCGAATCCATTCAAATCGTGCGGGTGCCGGGTGCCTGGGAATTGCCGACGATCGTATCGCGACTGATCGCCGACGAAGACGTAATCGCCGCGATCGCACTAGGATGCGTCATCAAAGGCGAAACGACCCACGACCAGCACATCAACCGTGCCGTATCGCTCGCACTGATGAATATGGGGATCGAAACCGGCGTCCCGATTGCCTTCGGATTATTGACCTGCAATACGACCGAACAAGCGATCCATCGCAGCGGCGGAAACGTCGGCAACAAGGGAGTAGAGTCGGCCGAAGCCGTGCTGGAGTTACTACGACTGAATCAAAAACTCTAGACGCTGGTTCGTCGCTACCATCTGGCTCAAACGAGCGTCGCCCCCCGTACTGCAAAGCACCCTTTGTGCCGTTTCCGCTATTGGTGACGGTCCCCTTTTTCGCCGCGGACCCGTTCACGAGAACGCGTACCCGTCGATCGGCACGCGGTCGGCAGGTCTTGCATGATCGTTTTTGTCTCATCGTCCGCTTGGGGCTTCCTGCTGGACACTCTACAATCCGGCAACCAACGCGTTCGATCTTTCTCAACTCGTTCTTCGCTCCCGTACCTCCAGGTTCCCATGTCCAGTCGCCGACGCGCCCGCGAAATCGTGCTGCAATTGCTGTACGAAGCGGACATGAAGAACGGACGCGACGAAGTGGCGGCGCGGGAATTCATCCGATCTCGATTGCAAGGCCGCAAAGCGTTGACGTCCTTTGCTTTCTCGCTGCTGCAAGGCACACTGGAGCATCAAAAAGAGATCGATGCTCATCTCAGTCGCCTTGCCACGCGTTGGTCATTACCGCGAATGGCAGTTGCCGATCGCAACGCATTACGATTGGGTGCCTACGAGATCCTGTACGGTGAAACACCCGGGCGCGTGGCCGTCAACGAAGCCATCGTGTTGGCCAAACGCTATGGCAATAAAGACAGCCCACGTTTCGTCAACGGAATCCTGGACCGACTCTTGAAAGAACACGAACAAGCGTAGTACCGACGATCGTCGTCTTTCGCTGCTGCGAAAGATCGCGAAAAATACGTTTTTGTTCGCGGAGAGGCTGTGAATTTTTGGTAACCCGACGCGTGAGCGAGGGACTACGGGAGTACTGTGGGTCCCTCGCTTACGCTTCGGGTTACCAATTCTCCATCAATCTTCAGCTCTCGAATAAGTTCACAGCCTAGGAGCGAACAACGACGATGACCAAAAGACCGATTGGTTCATGGGGCGTGACAGATCACACAGCTATCTTCATCTCCGCAAAAAAGCCAGATCATCCGACTCTCCCTTACCGATCCACACCGATTCAAGCCAACGGCTGACCACACTGCGAGACTCCACCGTAGAGGGGTGATTTATCTTCCGATTTCGCACACCTGAGACATAAA
>JABDKS010000705.1 GCA_013002105.1 Pirellulaceae bacterium
GGCGGGGGGGCGAAAAACGCTCGCCTCATTCTAACCGGTTGTTCGTTTTCCGGTAAGCTTTTCTATCAACCGCTGCTCAGCCTGGAGAATGTCGTCAACACGGAGCTTGAATTTTCGTTTGGGCGAGCCACCCGGATCCCAGGCGAATTCTCGCCACAACGCGAGAATCGCGGGTCCCTCGGTCAATCCGCGTAGTCGCCGAATCAGCTGATGGCCATAAGTGACCAGCGCCAAGCTCGCAGCGGGATCGGCACCGGCGGCAATTTCTTCCAGCCGTGCATCGTCTGCTTTGGCATCAACATCCAGTGCCAGCTGCCGCAACGCATCGAGTTTCAGTCGTTGAGCGCGACGCTTGTCTTTAACGCTAAGTTTTTTCGGCCGCAAATGTGGCAGCGCTTCCAGCCAACTGCAACACCAACAACTACAATCGCCGGCGCGACGATAACCGGGTTGTGCCACCGCATCGAATGATGTTGACAAATAAGTCGCCAACATGTGCGCGTGCGGTTGAATATCAGTCTCGCTGGGACTGGCCGGTCGACCGTCAGGCGGAAGATTTTGAAAGTGACGCGCGATCCACTGGCAAGCGGCCTCCGAATCGCTCCCGAAAGCGTGAACAGAACCGAATTGGATAAAACCTTGATTCAGCGCTGACTCCAACCATTTCAGCAACTCAAATGTGCGGCGGTGCGTTTCCACCGCTTGAGTCAGTTTTTCGTGGTCAATCATCAGAGACCGTTCGCTGATGGGAAACGAGTGCGCGAAAAAGAATGTGCCTCGATTTCATTCGCTTGCCGATGCTCGCCGGGCTCTGGCAAAGTTGGCCGCATGAAAGCGCATGATCCGCTTCGCCTTTTCATCGTAGATACGAATCGCCGAATGATCGACGTCGGGCACAATCACTTTTTGGTATTTGATCCCCAGCGAATCCAAGTAGGCCATGTATTGCAAATTGTTTTCGTAGTTGAAGCCGTCCGTGCCGACGTAAACTATCCAGCGGACCTGGGGATGTTTGCCGTCGACGTAGCGTTGTGCCAGATCCCAAACGTTATCGCCTTGGGCAAATTTCAGATTCTCGTTTTCGTAGCCGCCCGATTCGCTGATGCGTTTTTCTGTTTCGTAACCACCACCGCCGGCTGCCGCGCTGCAGAACAACTCGGTGTGTCGTAACGAAATTCGCATCGTGCCACGTCCGCCTTGCGAAAACCCTTCTAGCCCGCGCGCATCGCGATGGGCGATGGTGCGATAGGTCGCATCGATGTGCGGAATCAGTTCCTGGGTGAATACATCCGCGCCCTGCGCCGCGGGCTGATCCGGCATGTTGTAGTGACTGACGGGGCCGCCGTTGACGAACACGTAAATCGATTCCGCGACCGGGTTCTTTCCTTTCATCGCGTCAGACAGCAGGTCCGCCAAACGATGGCTTTTCGATTCGCTGCCCGGTCGCCCGCCGTGCAGGTAATAGACAACTGGGTAACGTCTGGCCGGATCGCCGCCTGCGTAACTGGGCGGTAACAAGATGCAATAGCCAACGTCGACCTTCATCGACGGACTGCGAAAAGTTGCGTGCTGGAGCGCTGTGTGATGCTTTTCCGGCAGCGGATTGACCCAGGCAAAAGGCGGCGGTGGCTTCTTGGCGGGCTTTGCCTGGTCAGATACCTCGGACTTGCGATGATTGGACGGTGCACTTGGTCCTTGTGCAGTGACACCGCGCAGCAGCAACGCGCAGGCCGCGACGGTCATGCATCGCACGAAGTGATTGCTACGAAGTATCATCGTTGGCTGTTGACGAAGGTCATGATCCCGAACACTGCCATGAATTGTAGTCCTCGGGAACCAGCGTCACAGCCGCCGAATACGAACTGGTCAATCCGGCGCCGCATCAGCGAATTCGCCCAGGATATCAAGCGTCGAGATAATGCCGATCAAGCGATTCTTGTCATCAACAACGGGCAAATGATGAATCTTGTTGCGCAGGATCTCGCGCGTCGCATGGCCGATCGACGTCTCGCTACCGATCGCCGTGACCGATTCACTCATGAAGGACTGCACGGTTTCGCTGCCCATGCTGTGTGCCAGTTTGTCCAACAAGAATCGCCGGCTCGTCGCGTCGACCATGTCCAAATGATAAAGGTCGTCATCCACATCGCGAGTCATATCGACCAAATCGGATGTCGAAAGGATGCCGACGCAATGATCATGTCGGTCGACGACAGGCAACGCCGAGACACGATTTTCGCCCATCAATGTCAACGCGTCGTGAATGGTGTCACCAGCACTAATGGTAACGACGTCACGAGTCATCAGGTCTTTGACCCGCCGTTTGTAAATCCCGTTATCGCCCATGGCC
>JABDKS010000739.1 GCA_013002105.1 Pirellulaceae bacterium
CGATCGAGCTCCGAGCGGGCCGTCTGGAGAGCGGCTTTAGCGGATTCGATCTTCATCTCCACACGCGATTGATCGAGTTCCACAATCAGCTCGCCCTTGCGAACGCGTTGTCCTTCAGTGGCGTTGACTTTCAAGATGCGAGCCATTGCGATCATCGGTACTTGGACCGGTTCGCTTTGCACCAGCCCCTCTCCGATGAACTTGCCAGTGATCTCGCGCATTTGCGCTTCAGCGGAGGTGACCGGGAATGATCCCCCAGTTTTTCGGATCACCGATGAATACCCCAGCTTGGACGTGTACATTCTTGCGATTGGGTTTTTGTACGCCGGCCAGACAATCATGTAAGCCACTGCGATGCACAACGCCAGCGTCGCGGCACATAAGGTCAGTGACCAAATCTGCGGACGGATCGATCGATACGCGAATCGAAGAGCACTAGTCATCATTAATCATCGCTCTTTTCAAGCGAGAGACGGGTCAGCGTGCGAAGTTCAACCAGCAAGTCGTCAATGCCAGTCAACATTTGCTGGCACGACTTGGCGATTTCGATGAAGTCGCCCTGTTTGGCCATCAGCTCGATATTTTTAGCCCGGTTTTGGAGATCAGTCGCGCCAAAGTAACTGACGCGGCTGCGTAGTTGATGAGCCACCATCCCGATTTCTTCGGTATCGCGGTTTTCGATGGCAATCCGCAAGCGGGCTTCGATGTCTGGCAGCAGTTGCACAAACATGGTCGCCAGGTCGGCGAGCAGTTCGTGGTCGCCTCCGGTCATGTTTTCTAGGGCGCTCGGGTCAATTACAGGCATCGAATGTCTCGCAACGGGTCTTAAGTAGAGGTTGAATTTGAGTTGATGGTTTGCCGGACAAATGTGTTTTCTAAAGCGAAATTTTTAGCCGACGCATTTTGTTGTAGATACTCTTTTCGCTGATTCCGAGCGTGCGTGCCGTCTTGGCCTTGTTACCGCCAAGTGCATGCAGCGTTTGGATGATCGCGTCCCGCTCAATCTCTTCCAGCGTTTTGCCAGCCAGTTCGTAGCCGGGCTTGGCAACCGTTTCGACGACGGATTGGGGCGTTGGGTGATTGACGTCGCCCGATGGCAACGAAGGGATCGATGGCCGCATCTCCATTCGTCCACTTGATGATTCCGCTTCCGATGGCTCGTCAGCGCGACGCTCGAGTGAAACGTTGCTGAATAGCAAGTCGCGTGGCTCGATCTGTACGCCTTGCGAAAATGCGATCGCTCGCTCCAGGACATTCTCCAGTTCGCGAATGTTTCCGGGCCAGCGATGCTGTTTCAGCATCGCCATCGCACTAGCAGTGAACGATTTCGGGCTCAACGACTGCCGTTCACAGATCGCTGCCAAGATTCCGTTGGCGATATTGCCGAACTCGCCGTGTCGGAATCGCAGCGCCGGCAACTCGAGACTTAGTACCAATAAGCGAAAATACAAATCTTGGCGAAACGTCCCCTCGCGGCACATCTGAGCCAGGTCGCGGTGGGTCGCCGCGATCAAGCGTACGTCCACGCTTTTCGCCTCTGACGCGCCCAGACGCTGGACGGTCCGGTCTTGCAGAAACGTCAACAACTTGGGTTGCAAGTCAATCGGCAAATCACCAATTTCGTCGAGGAACAATGTTCCGCCATCGGCGACCTCCGCGTGTCCAATTCGGTCGCTTACCGCTCCAGTGAATGATCCCTTGGTGTGTCCAAACAATTCGGATTGAATCAGATCACGTGGCAGCGATGCGCAGTTGACCGTTACGAAAGGGCCCTTTGCACGTTTACTTTTTTGGTGAATCATTCGTGCGATTGTCGATTTGCCAGTTCCGGTTTCGCCCCCAATGAAGACGGTCGAATCTAGCGCCGCGATCTGTTCGACTTGCTGCATCAACCGGCTATGCATATCGCCGGTCGCTTCTACCATACGAACGGGTACGTTGTGACTGTGCGACTCCTTCAAGTCCCGGTTTTCGTCGGCGACGTGCCACGACTCGATCGCCTTCTCGACGAATACGATCAATTGACCGGGATTAAACGGCTTTGTCACAAACTGGAATGCGCCTTCACGCATTGCTTGCAC
>JABDKS010000745.1 GCA_013002105.1 Pirellulaceae bacterium
CTTTGCACTCGATTCGACGTTGGTCCAAATCGGTTTCCTGGGTCTAGATGACTCCGGCCGGATTGCCACCTTGCGATTCGCCGAGAATCTGAACGATGGCTTCTATCAGCTCTCAGTTGATTCATCGCTTCTGAGTTTGACGCCGCTACCGTTTTCACCGAACTTTCCTCAACCGGTCGTCGGCAGTACGACGTTGGTCCGCGAAGTCATCAGTTTCGAATTGGAACTGGGCGCGCGAGTGACTGCGGTGGTTCCGCAGCCGATCGTCGGCGGTGTGCAGCAAAGCGGCAAGATTGATGTCTACTTTGACGACGCGGATTTGTTTCGAACGGGGTCGACCGTTGGAACGGCGGCTTTCTATCAATTGATCGAAACCAATAACTCGGTGACGACCGAGGACGATACTCGGCATGCTGCGACTGTGAGTGTCGACAATGCCAATCGTAAAGTGACTTTGGATTTCGGGGCAGCTTTGGACACGCTGGTGGCCACCGCTGGCGACTCATTGCGACTGCGGATTGGTGACAGTACGGACTTTACGATGGTTCCGCTGACGGATCAGGGCTTGGTCGCCGATCCAGGCTTGACCGTCGGTGCCGCACACACGATCCCGGCCGCGGCGAGCGGTAGCTGGACGGTGACGTTGGATCAATCGATCGAAAACCAGCTAGGATTTGCGCGTGTGTTGGACGATCCGGGGCGGGTCAACGAACCGGGGCACCGCGACATCGAAGTCGAAGATCATTACATCTTGCCGACTGACCGTGATTACGACAACGAAATCACAACGATGCCTTACACGTTTTTGCGCAATCAACCCTATGGGGTCAATAGTCAAGGCGACCCGCTGTTTAACGACATGAGCGCGGCTCAAGAGCAACGGTTCCTGGAGATTTTGGACATTTACAGTGACTTGCTGGGAATTCAGTTTTACGAAACAGAGTCGACCGGCCTGACGCTGATTGTCGGTGACCTATCGACCGCAAGCACATCGGTGATCAGTGGTCCCGGCGGCGTGGCCGGTTTAGGCGGAGTGGGGCCGATGTCAATCGCCGGGGGCTTTCGCGACGCGGGTCGAGTGACGATGGACTCGTTGGACTTTACGACTCCAGCATCGCAGGAATTCGGACAGGGATTCTTCGATGTCGCACTGCATGAGATTGGTCATGCGATCGGATTGGGGCACAGTTATGATCTGCCGCCCGGTACGGTGATGGGCGCATCGGACCAGTACGAAGACATCACGCGACCTGGCGGAACGAATGTCGAGTGGGCGTTCCCAGGCGACAACGACGTTGTGCATGGACTGCACCTGTGGCAAAAAGAATCGTTGGATGTCGACTTGTACCGAGTCGATGTCGCGGAAGTCGGTGTGTTGGAGGTTCAAACGCTTGCCAAACGACTGGCTGATGCCAGCTTGCTGGACACAAAATTGACTCTATACCGCGACAATGGTAGCGGTCCGCTGGAATTAATTTCCAGCAACGACGATTACTTCGGTACCGATTCGTTTATCGAGTTTTCCGTCACACCGGGTACCTATTACATCGGTGTCGCAGCCCAAGGCAATAAATCATTCGACCCCGACAGCGGTCTGTCGTCACCCGGCGGATCGAGCCAAGGCGATTATGAGTTGCGGGTGGATTTCAAATCGGAAGCTGTGGCGTCGATAAGAGACGCCGATGGCAGTCTGTTGGATGGTGACCGCGATGGCGATGCGGGCGGCAATTACGATTTCTGGTTTGAACCGACTGCCGGTAACACCGTTTACGTCGACAAGGCAGCAGGAGCGGGCGGAACTGGTACGTTTGCCAGTCCGTTTAATAACATCCCTGCCGCATTGACCGCCGCGACGGCGCTCAATACCGCGGGCGCCGATGGTGTGGTTGTGCGATTGCTGGCCAATGCGGGGCCCGACGGTATGGTTGACATGCCGGCCGACAATATCGCTTACGAGATCGGTATCATCCCATCGATCAATCGAATTTTGGACGATGGTCGGAACCTGACCCTGCCTGGCGGAATCCATCTGGTAATCGACGCCGGCGTGGTCATGAAATTCTTGGACAGCCGCATCTCCGTTGGTAGTGATGACGACGGCGTCGACCGCAGCGAGTCAACCATTTCGGTGCAAGGCTTGCCCGACTTGCCGGTTTACTTCACCAGCTACAACGACAAATTGATCGGTTCCAATAGCAACGAATTGAACACTCCGGTTGCACGCGGCGATTGGGGCGGGATCGAGATCCGTAATGATATTGATCGTCAGCAAGGGCGATTGGATGTCGAGCGCCTGGGGATTTTCCAAAACTACATCAACCACGCGCAAATGCAGTACGGCGGTGGCGAAGTTTCGACGATCAATCGCGTAATTGATCCCGTTCATCTTTCGCAAGCGCGTGCGGAGATTTCCTACAACACGATCACCGATAGTTCCGATGCTGCCATGTCGGCCGACCCGAATACCTTTCAGGTCACGACCTTTGCGGTTCCAAGATTTCAAGATTCATCCGTCAGTGGTGACGGATTCGTGGCCGATTATCGGCGAACGGGTCCAAGTATCTATGGGAACACGCTGACAGATAATTCGACCAACGGAATTTTTGTGCGGATTGATTCTGCACCGGCCACCGGTTTGGAACGGTTGGAGGTCGCCGCGCAGTTCGATGACACCGACATTGTTCACGCGCTGAACGAAAATTTGATTCTTGACGGTGCACCTGGTGGAGCCGTCGAGTATTCGACAAGGCCGGCGCCGATCTTGGGTATCGCCGATCTCGGCCCCGGGGGCGCGATTGATTCGGATGGCTTTGAATCGGGCGTGCTGGACGCTCAGTGGACGACATCGTCCACATTTAACGGTCGTATCCAAGTCACCGGCGCCGAAGGAACAGCCGCCGGCGGATTTGCACTGTTGATGGATTCATCCCCGGGTGGAAACAGTCTGAACGAGGCGATTTGGACAGTGGACTTAACGGGTGCGACGAATGCCATTCTGGACTTCTCTTATGCCGAGTGGGACGATGAAAACGACGCATTACCGGCAACGTTTGTAGGCAGTTCCAATGGCGACGGCGTTGCGATTAGTGATGATGGCGTCAACTGGTACACCGTTTTGGATTCGCCTGAAAGTACCGCTGGTGAATGGATTCCTGTCGCAATTGATCTGGCGGCGGAGGCGGCTGCCGCTGGAATGACTCTAGGGGCCGGTTTCCAAATCAAGTTCCAGCAGTTCGACAATTTTCCTCTCGTTACCGACGGTCGCGGGTACGACAGCATTCGCATCAGTCAGCAGTTGTACCAATACAGTTACACCTTTGTTGATCAGTTTGGATTGGAGACACCGGGGTCAACGCCTCAAACGATTGCTGTGGCTGCTCCGAGCAGCTCGGTTGAGCTGACGGGAATTGCACCAGCGACTGGCAAATTCGTCGGGCGTCGACTCTATCGTCAGACCGGCACCGGCCCGTACCAGTTGATTGCGGAGCTGGACAAGACGTCGCCGGACTTCACCGATACCGTGACGACACCCAGCACATCGGCTGCGGTACTAGACGTGACCGACGCTGCCATCTGGCACGGTTTGGTTGCCGGTTCGTTGGTGATGGATCCCGGTTTGATTTTAAAGTCCCAAGGTGCACGGATTGAGCTTGGG
>JABDKS010000756.1 GCA_013002105.1 Pirellulaceae bacterium
GTCGAAAAGCGACGACGCTCAGTGTGGGTCAGCCGATCGCGATTCCGATCGAAGAATTTTCGGCTCTGGCGGAGTCTTCGATGGACGCGTCAGTCTCCGCATCCAAGAATGCGTCGAAGGATTCGAATAAAGTGGATTCGGCCAGGTACACGCTTGAGACACCCGGCGAGACGGAAGTTTCGATCAAGCCGACGGATGGATCGACCCCGGAATTACTTTGGAACAACACTGGCATCCCTGGGACGTACCATTTTCGACGAATCGTCGACGCGGGCGATGGCCCGGTCGGTGACGATTCGGGCGTTGATGATTCGGGCGTTGATGATTCGGGCGGTGATGATCCGGACAATGGTGTCGTCAGAACGTTGCGTGTGGTCGAAGTTCCCGACGTGGAGTCGGAGTTAAGTGGTCTGGCGGTGGATCGATTGAGCAGCCTGGCAAGTACCGTGGATGCCAAGGTTTACACGACGCTCGCCCAGTTACAGTCGGATGATCGGACCCGACGGTTTGGCCAGGAGATATGGCGTTGGCTCTTGGCGGCGTTGCTTGTTGCGATGATCGTCGAGCTGTTTTTGCAGCAACGGTTGGTGAGTCGCCGAGCATCAGTGGAGGCGTCATGATCGGATCGCTTCGTTTTGCTGGTGACCTGCCGCTCTGGGCCGTGTTACTGGTTGCGGTTATCGCGGCCGCGGCGGTGGTTTGGATTTATTTGCGTGAATCCAAATCGGTCGCATCGCCTTATTCGTACTTGTTGCCGGCGCTGCGTGCGACGGCGATTGTTTTGACGATTTTGATTCTTTCCGGACCTGTCTTGCATCGCCGGCAGGTGATCGGCACGCTCGGCCGCGTCGTCTTTGCCATCGACACGTCGCAAAGCATGTCGATCAGTGACAGTACGCAAACTGGATCAAGCCCCAGTCGGTTGGGCCGCGCGATGCGACTGCTGCTGGGCGACGAAAGCCAGGACGGTTGGCTGCGAACGCTTCAAGCCACCCATGACGTTGATGTCATCGGGTTTTCAGCGGGCGAGCCTTTGCTGCTTTGGTCGTCGCGAGATGAACAACCGGTTCCCACGGCGATCGATGTTGCAGCCGATGGTCAGCAAACGGATTTGTCGATCAGCTTGCGGGCAACGCTGGACTCCATGGATCCCAATCAGACAGACGCGGCTGACATCGTAGCGGGTGACGAACAGCGTGCCGCGTTAGTGATGTTTACCGACGGTCGCGACAACGCTGGGCAGAGCGCCGCCGATATCGCAAAACAATTGAGATCGCAGGCGGTGGTCGTTCACGCGGTGGGGATGGGATCGCAAAGTGAGCCTCCGGATGTTGGGATCGTCAATGTGATCAACCCTGAGAGTGTGGCATCGGATGGACAGTTGTCTGGCCAATTGGTGTTGAAACAATTCGGCATGGCCGGCCAACCGCTGCAGCTTCGAATCGAATCGGCCGGTAGAACGATCTGGCAATCGACGGTGACGCCGGCGAGCGACGGCATGCAGAGCGTTCCTTTTGAGCTGGACGTCGAACCGATTGTCGAGGCAATATCGGAGAACGCGCAGCGAGGCGTTTTGCGCAGCACGGTCGTGATGGATCTGCGCGCCGCGGTCCAGCCACTGGCCGGTGACAGTGTGGATGACAATAACGCCAAAGCGTTTCGTGTCGCAGCGAATACGCGTGACCGGCGATTGCTGATTTTGGATGGCTCCAGCCGCTGGGAGACGCGGTATTTGCGAAACGTATTCCAGCGAGACCCGGCTTGGGATGTCACCACGGTGATTGCAGGTCCCGGTACCGGAAAGCCAACTTTGACGCGAGGCGATGAACCGGATGATTTTCCGGACAGTCGCGAATCGATGGCACGCTACGACGCGATTATTTTGGGCGAGATCCCCAGCGAACTGTTTACATCGGCTGATTGGTTGCGACTCAAGGAGTTTGTGACTCGCGGTGGCGGGTTGATTGTGATCGACGGACGCTACGGGCGGCTCCGAAAGGTGGTGCGAGATTCACTCAGTGACCTGGTACCGATTCGATATGATTCGACGCAAAGTCGATTGACGGTTGATTCGCTGGCACCGACTCCAATGGGGCTGGAACATCCGGTGCTGAATGTGTCGGGAGACGCGCAGCAGTTGGCGGAGTTTTGGTCCGTACTGCCGGCGCCCAAGTCGGTCAATGCGGTCAGTGCGCAGGAGGGAGCGGAAGTTTGGGCCAACGTACTCGGACCCGGTGGGGTGGAATCACCCTGGTTAGTCACTCGGCTGTTCGGTGCGGGACGCGTCTTTTATCTGTCGACCGATCAAACCTGGCGATGGCGTTACAAGGTGGCCGACAAATTCCACGCAAGGTTTTGGAACCAGCTTTTGGCGTCGGTAATGCAGCCGCCCTATTCGGCCAGCGACGAATATGTCGCGCTGGGTACCAACAAGGTAGAATACAAATCGGGAGAATCGTCGACGATTCGCGTTCGCTTGCAGAATACGATCGGCAAGCCTGTCGGCGATGCAACCGTCGATGCTTTGTTGGTCGCTAACGATCGTGTGATCGCATCGGTACCGCTGGATGTGGATGACCCGGCGCGGGGAACTTATCAGGGTCAGACGCCGCCGTTGCTGCCTGGGGCCTACAGTGTCCGGATACGAGCAAGCGGTTTTGATGAGGCGGCGTTGCAGGCCTCGACACCGATTTGGGTCAGCAGCGAAACAACCGATGAAATGCGGCGTGTGGGTTTAGACGAGAACGCGTTGAATCAAATTGTCACCGCGGCCAGTGGGACCTACGT
>JABDKS010000777.1 GCA_013002105.1 Pirellulaceae bacterium
ACACACAGCAATACGATAACAGGTAAAAACAAACGCATAAGCGATAACACAGGCAGGACGGAGAGAGTTTTGCAGCGATGGCGGAACGGTCAGCGCAAAGATTCGATCGGCGCGGAGGTCGATCACCTGGCGTGATCGATCCTTCCTCGCTACTCACTACTTCTTTCGCACGAGACCACTCCGCTCGAGATCGTAATTTGGATTGGGGGTCGGCATCTGAGCAGCGACTGACTGGCGCCAATCATGCAAATCCTGTCGTAGTTCAGCGGCCTTATCGGGCAGTTCGCTCGAAAGGTCATTTCGTTCGCCCAAGTCGGATTCAAGATTATAGAGCCGTATGGAATTGTCTTCGTGAAATTCGATCAATCGAAACGGTCCTGATCGCACCGCACTGTAAGGACCGTCACCGCCAGCATGGTAGTGGGGATAGTGCCAATAGAGATTGCGATCCAGCGTTGCGTTGGGGTTTCGCAAGAGCGATGTGATACTGCGCCCATCCACCGAGTGATTGTGATCCACGTCACCGGAGACTTCGGTCATTTCCAGCATTGTCGGATAATAATCGGTTGTGATGATCGGCTCATTGCACACACTACCGGCCTTCGTCACACCCGGCCAGCGAATGATCGTTGGCACACGAACGCCGCCTTCGTAAGCGGAGCCCTTCCCACGTCGCAGCGGCAAGTTTTCGGTAAATCTGTCGTGTTTGCCATTTCGTTGCGTCAATCCTCCGTTGTCGGACGTAAAGATCACGATCGTATGCTCGTCCAGATTGTTCTCACGCAATTTATCCAGCACGCGACCGACACTCTGATCCAAACTCGCAACCATGGCCGCATAGACTGCATTGTTATGCGTCGCATTCGGATCGACCTTTTTCCTGAAATACTCCACCAAGTCCTCACGACCTTGGATCGGTGTGTGGGGGACGTTGTAAGCGAAATACAAAAAGAATGGCTCCTCCTTGGATTGATCGATGAAGTCGCAAGCAGCGTCCGTCAACCAATCGGTCAAGTAATTGGTACCGGCATCGGACTGAGTACCGCGAGGCAAGAAATATCCCTTGGAACCCTTCGGTCGCGAAAGCGACACATCAAAGCCTTGGCTCTTCGCGTCCGTACCCTCAACGCCCACCTGGCCCTTCGCCTCCAGATGCCATTTACCGATATGTGCCGCTCGATACCCGGCGTTTTGCAATACTTCGGCAATCGTCACATGCCGACTCTCCAACTGCTTCGTCCAATCGGGAATCCGCATTTTTGCATAGGGACGATTTTGACCGGCAATAAAATCGGTGCATCGCAACCGTGCCGGGTACATGCCCGTCATGATCGACGCTCGTGTCGGAGAACAAACGGTGCACGCCGCATAGGCATCGGTGAACTTCATTGAATTCTTTGCCAACGCATCCAAATGGGGCGTTTCGTACAAATCGCTGCCAAAACACCCCAGGCCCGTCCAGCCCAAATCATCGGCCAGCAGAAAGACCACGTTGGGTTGTTTTGGATCAGCATCCCCCGCGCATGCGTCAAGTCCAACGCACCCCCACAGCAAAGTGGTGACTAGAAGCAATCCGCACAGATGCCTCTTTGCATCAGACGATTCTTTCATCGCGATCGATCCGACGTGGTGCATGGAGGGAGACTCAACCAGCGGCATGGGTAAACGTGTCAAAGCTACAGTCAGCGATTATTGGTTCGGTGGCATCTTTTCCAGCAGAAAATTGGTCATCATCGTCCTCAAGTGACGCGTCGTGTTTTTTCGCTCGCGAATCGAATGCGTCCGATTGGGATAGGCAAACATCGTGAACTGTTTGTTGTGTGCGATCAATTCGTCCACCAACATCTCCGTGGTCTGATAGTGGCAATTATCGTCGGCCGTTCCATGCACCAAAAGCAAGTTGCCTTCCAACTGTTTGGCAAAATTGATCGCAGATCCTTCCGTGAACCCTTCGACATTCAATTCAGGCAACGACATGTACCGCTCTTGATAAATCGTGTCGTAGTAACGCTGGTTCGGCACCGGTGCCACCGCGATGGCGGTGTTGTACAGATCGGGATATTTAAAGATCGCTTGCAAACTGGACGAACCGCCGCCGCTCCAGCCCCAAACTCCGATCTTGTCCGCATCGATGTAGGGTCGATTATGGATCAAAGCGCGAACCGCCGCGGCCTGATCGGCGGGCGGCAAAATCCCAATCTTCTTATAAATGCTCTTACGAAACTCGCGACCGCGGGGCGCCTTGGTGCCACGATTATCAATACTCATCACCACATAGCCGCGCTGTGCCATCATCAAATGCCATAAATACGATGTCCCGCCCCAACGATCAACCACCGTCGATCCGGCGGGTTCGCCATATACGTAACACAGCAGCGGATACTTTTTGCTCTCATCAAACTTCGGTGGCTTGATGCACCATCCGTCCAATTCGACGTCGTCGCCGATATCGACCCGAAAGAACTCGGTGTCCGTGTGCGCAAGCGACTCGATCTTCTTTGTCAATTTCGCGTTGTCTTCCAGTACACGAATCGACTCATGATCGGGCAATGAAACCAGTTCCGTCACCGGCGGGTGATCGGCGGACGATCGTGTGTGCAGGGCCCATTTGCCATTGGGCGAAATCTTGTATTGGTGAACCCCCGCGAAATCTCCTGGTGTCAAACGCCGGACGTTTTTGCCGTCGGTGTCTGCCGTCCATAGGTAACGCTGCGTTGGATTGTCGGGCGAGCAAATGAAATAGATCCGTTCGTCCGCCGAGTCGTAGTGCAACAACTCCACGACATCAAATTCGCCGGGTGTCATCAACGATGACTCACCCGACTCAAGCGACGTCAGATAGATATGCCGCCATCCGTCGCGGTCGCTTGGCCACGTGAATCGATTCGCGTTGTCGCTCCAAAACAATTCGTCGTGAACGTCCACCCACGCATCGTCTTTTTCCTTTGCGATCGGAGTCACCTTGTTCCCAATGCGGTTCGCCAAGAATAGCTGATTGGTGTTTTGCAAACGATTGAGTTGTTGCAATAACAGATTGCCAGTATCCCCGATCCACTCAATACGGGGAATGTAATGCTCGCGTGGATCGCCCGGTAGATCGACCCACCGCGTTGTCGCATCGCCAATATCGATGATCCCCACGCGGCATGTTGAATTTCGCTGACCCACCTTGGGATAGGCAAACCATGTCACGGTCGGGTAAAGCGAATCGATGTTGTTCACGAGCGGAAACTGCTGCACACCGGTCGTGTCCAGCTGCCAGTATGCAATTGACCGGCTGTCTGCGCTCCAGCGAAATCCGTCACGCAACCCAAACTCCTCTTCGTAAACCCAATCAGTGGTTCCATTGATCACGCGCTCATTGGGAGCATGTGTCAGTTGACGAATCTCATGGTCAAAGAGATCTTGGACAAACAGGTCGCGATCACGAACGTAGGCCACCTTTTTGCCATCAGGCGAAAATTTGGCGAACATCATGGTCGATGGTGGTCCCTCACCTCCCAATTTTGTTAACTGTCGGCTGCTGCGATCAAACACCCAATAGTCACCACGACTGTTGGTTCGCCAAACACGGCGTGTGTTGGTAAATACCAACAATAGGTTTTGATCTTTGGACCACGTGTGACTTGCTATTTGCAGCGGCGCCGATTCACCGGGCGGAACCAGGTCGGCCGCTGAAACCAAGATCGTTTTCTTCCCCGATTCGGCATCGTGTCGGACAATGTCTCGATGTTCCTTCATTTCCTGCGAGGGTTCCATCGTCGTGTAGGCCGCTGAACGGTCCTCGGGCGTATCCAACCAACTTGCTGAGTAGGACTTTGCGCGAAACTGCCCACCTTGATAGATTCGATCGATTGTCAGCAGCGATGCGTCCGCGCCAGCGGTCTTGGCGTCCGGTTCATCGGCACGCAGTACCGAGTCAGCCGCAAACAGACCAATGAACAGCACCGGAATCCATGCTGACAGAAAAGAGCGAGACAGCAGTACGACGCTAGGAAGTCGGCAAAGAGCGATCATAGAGAGGCGAATCAGGGAGCGAGTGGCGAATGGAGGATTGCAGGTCTGAACGACAGTTTATCTGGACGGTGTTCCGCTGTGTCACAAGATGGGCCGCGTCACAACATGCGTCGTCAGCGACAGGGCCGAAATGGGAGCCGTATCGTGGGTGCTTTCCCCTGGGCGCCCCTGCAAAAAGAAGGCTCATTGACACGTACTTTGGCTGCGTCATAGTCAGTTTTTGTTGGTATCCACGCGTCCCGCGATCTCGCCGATCGAGTCGCGTTGGTCAACATTGGGCGAATATCCATTAGTAAGCTGAGCCAACCTGCTCTCGAGAAACTCCCATGAGACGTGATTTCAACCTCGTACGAAAAGTGCTCGTGTTCGTCGAAGAACACGGAAGCAAACGATTCAAAGGCCCGATTCCGATCGATGGCTACGAGCGGGATGCGGTGGTTTATCACATCCAAATCCTCGCCGACGGAGGTTTCATACAGCTTGGGCAGGAAACGCTGACCAATGCCGGCCCACTGATGCTGACCTGGAAAGGGTGTGACTACTTGGACCAACTGCGAAAGTCCGACGCCAATAAAACGTGATCATCCATCGTGGAGTGCAGCTAACGCAGTGTCCGAAGGTATGCCACCAAGTCGCGGACTTCGCGTGGTGTTAGTACCTCCGTCATATCGGGCATCAGCGATATCTTTTGCTCCGAGACGTCTTCGATTTCATCCGTCACGAGCAACAACTCTTTGCCGCTGCTGTCGATGACGATTGTTTCATCATCGTTCTCGCTCTTGATGACACCGCGAATCACTTTGCCGGAGTCCATTAATAGTGCCTGTGTAAAGTACTTCGGCTCAATGTCTGCACTCGGATTGACGATCGAACGAAGCAAATACTCTGGATCACGTTGCTTGCCGATTTTGGTCAACTCGGGACCGATGTCGCTGCCCTGCTTGCCGATGCGATGGCAACGACTGCACTGAGCCTGCAGGTGCGTCTGGAAGAGGCGTCCACCCACCACAGAGTCTCCACCATGGAGCGAAAACGCAAACTTTGCGTTTGCTGGTCCGTCGCCCAGTTTCATCTTGATCGCCAATTGGTCACGCAGAGTTTCGATCGCTTCTTGATGAGCCGTCGATGCAAAAACATCATCGCCTTGGACCGTCTCGGCGATCTCGAGTTCCAATGCCGGATTCAGTTCGTCGGTTGCCAGCCGCGCCACCCATTGGTTCAAAAGCGAGTTTGCGCGGTCAGATTTCAGTGTTCGCAATCCCACCAAACAGGCCTGATGAATCGCAACGTCGGCTGGATGGGAGAGGCGATTTTCCAATACTCCAAAAGCCTCGCCGGGATGCTTCTGGACAATCAACTCGATGGCTCGCACGCTGAGTGCCACGGAATCCGACGAAACCGTGCGAGCGAGCCGATCGCGGATGGCATCGGTATCGCTTTGGGCAATCGAATTGAGCGCCTGCACTTTTAGATCGATCGAAATGTCTGCTGAATCCAACAAGGCCGACAAGGCGTCGGCAGGCAACTGAATCCGCAGCTTACGCGCCGCGACCACCGCAGCGACTTGCAGGGGCGTATCGCTGCTGGACACCAACGCAGCCAACGATGCCCCCAAGCTACCTCGGTCGACGGTTCGGTTCGTAACATCCAAGTCGCGCCGGATTCCCTCGACACGATCGAGCACCGGCGGTTCAAGCCAATCACCTATCGCCTCACACGCCTCGGTTCGCATGGCAGTGGGATGCGAGCGTGACGATGCAAACTGAATCAGGCGGCGGAGCGAGTCCACCGTACCCAGACGCAAATTGGCATTGATCGCTCGGCGCACGAATGCTTCAGGATGATCGGCGCTGCGTTCCAACGAGGCTGCCAATAATTTCATACCACCGGCGATTGATTGATCATCATGGATCGCCCGTGCCGCCTCGGTGGCAACCCAAGCGGATGAATCACCAAGAAAGACGGCTACAACGGGGCTCGCTTGATGCCGCAGTGCCAGGAGGCTGACCATCCTTCGCAATTCCGATTCATGGCGGATTTGATCGCCGAGTACTCCGCTGGTGGCCGAGGTCGATAGCGCACGTGCGATTGAATGACGAAGGTAATGCTGATGGGGGCGGAGCCGCTGTGCTTGTAGCAGGAGCGGTTCAACAGCTTCGACTGCAGGGCGGCGTGCCAAAGCTAATCCGGCGTTGACTCGGACATGCAGGTCTTGATCCGCCAGCAACCCAATCAGCGCTACGCCGTCGCCGCCGGGGATCTCGCCGTACGTTTTCGCAGCCTGAGCCCGAACCATTGCATCCGGATCGGTCATTGCACCAGCGATCGCAGCCTCCGCCGCATCGTCACCGGCACGAGCCAATTGCCCGAGCCCCCAAACACAGTGCAGACGACCGAGTTGCCCGGTCGCGGCAGGATCGAGTGCAGCTTGCAAACGATCCGATTGGTTTTGCCGTACCAATGCGAACTGAGCCCCCATGCGAATGCGCATGTCTTGGTGTTGCATCAGCGTGACCAACTCATCAGGCGCTCGGTCATCGAATCCTTGACCAAGCAGTTGTCGAACTTCATCGCGAATCGGCAATCGTTCCGACTTGGGTACATCGATACGGATCACCGCCCCCTTCTGATCCAGCGGATAACCGCCGTCCCAATCAGCTCCATAGAGTCCGCCATCGGGACCGAAAGCGAGACCCACCAGCGCGTTGCCGGTACCGATCTGGTGCGCATCTGCCATTTTGAATGAATCACCGTCAGGCTGAGCACGAAAAGCATATTGATGGCCGGCCGGCGCGTTGGTGACAAAAAAGAATCCGTAGTATTGCGGACCGAGTGCCGTTCCAGGATTAAACGCAAATCCGGCGGGACCGTCCATGTAGTGTGCGATTGGCGGAATGATATAGGCGGGATGATTTTGCTCGGGCAGATCCCACAAGCGTTCATCGGTCCATGCGTTGTAGCGATCGCCACGATACTGGTAATGACACCGCCACCCGGCATCCATCGCGTCGACAATTGCCACGAATCGCTCTCGCTCGTCGGGTTGATCTGCGTCATTGTCGACGCCAAAGAGATTGCCGTATTGATCGAATGCGAACTCCTGGACGTTCCGCAATCCATGCGCAAAGACCTCGAAGTCGCTGCCATCGGGATTGCATCGCATCACGCCTCCCTGATTGGGATAGTAAAACTGCTTGCCTTCATTATTGGTGACGTTGATTCCTTTGTCGCCGATCGACCAATAGATTTTGCCGTCCGGCCCAACCGTCAAACCATGCATATCGTGTCCGGCGTAGGCAATGTGCAATCCAAAACCGGTGGCCATGACTTCGCGAGAATCGGCCACTCCATCGTCGTCGTGATCGCGAAGTTTCCATACGTCCGGTGCGATCGTCGCCCAAACATCACCGTCATACGCCAGAACACCTGCGGCAATGCCGGTCACTTCGGTGCGGAAATCTTCGGCAAACGTTGTGATCTCATCCGCGGTGCCATTCTGATCCGAATCAACCAATCGAAAAATCTTCTCACTGATCACCGTCAAGTCGCGCCAATCATGGTGACCATCCTGATTGATGTCCTGCACATGCCGACTTTGAACTTCGTCGTCGCCACCGATGGCAAGCTGAGTCCGATAAAACTCACGTTTGGCCTGAACGCTGGTCAGGCCGACATCACTGGGGACCCAATCTGGATTCGCACGGATGTCCAAGTCTTGCAGTTTTCGCCGTTGCGTTTGAGTGACAAAAACACGACCGTCGTCATCGACACTGATTGCGACTGGATCGGGAACATTGATGTCGCCTGACCATCGTTGATACTCCAGCGTCGGAAACGACTCCGTCGCGTTCTGAATGTCTTCCTGGGCATTGCCCTGCCCGGCGGCAAATGAAACACAGCAAAACGCAACAAGCGGTGGCAGCAACAAGGCGCGGTAGCGGATGGTCATGAAGATGATTGCGAGGTCGAGAGTCGACGGCGGTGGGAAGGATACGGCCGCGAGATCCAACGACACCGCGGCCTGGCGATTTATTCTACTCGCGTCGTGATCGGTCTGCTGCGGCAAAGGCAACTGCGCAGAACAACACAGCATCAGCACAAAAAAAGCCCCGCGAGCATCTCGCGGGGCCAGAAGGTTTGAATCGTTTCGTTACAACTTAAGCTTCACGTGCGTAGATGGGATTCCACTTGATTCGCCATGCCGCGCCCGTCGCCGGGATCGTCGGCTGTTTGACAGGTTCCGCGTCCTCTGGATCGGCAGCATTGAGCTGCACATCGTCCGCTTCGGCATCGCCATTGTCATCGTAATCATCGGGTGCTGCGGGAGCAGGCAATTCGGATTCAATCTTAAACAGCTTGGTCTGAGGTGTGTCGTCGTACTGCTGAGCGGGTGACAGATCCGTCACGACCGAATCACTCGACGGCTCCCCAATGATCGATGACCCGACAATTGACGACCCGATGATTGTCTCTGACGTGGGTGTCGGCGACACGTACGGTGTCGAAAACGAGGAGTACCCGCTGACGATCGCCGCACTGTAGGGGTCGTAATACGACAGCGGCGTTCGCTGCACGACTTGTTGTGGGACCATCACCGTCTCGTTGTACGGCAGATACACCTTTTTCGTCACCGGTTTACGAACGATCCGCGTGATGGCTTGTTGTTCATAGTATCGAACCGGAACCACTTCCTTACGAGTCTCATAAACCATTCGCGTTGACTGGACGGGTACTTTGCGAACCTTTTCTTCCTGCACCCAACGTTGTTTTGTGACCGGCACTTTTCGGGTCGATGTTTCGGTGACCGGACGCTTTACGATGTAAGGAATCTTGCGAACTTCGGTCGTTGCAACCATTCGTGTTGTCTGCACAGGAACCTTCTCCGTCACATACTGAGTTTCCATCCGCGTTGTTTGGACGGGCACCTTTTGTGTCACGTAATCGGTTTGTGTTCGCTGAACTTGAACAGGAACCTGGACCTGCTGAACTTCGGGAACGTATTGCATCTGGGCAACTTGCTGCTGGATGTAGTTGGGCCGGTAGGCAAGTTGAGTCTGCACGGTAGGTGGCGTGACTTGCGGTGCTACCACCACACCGCCCCGATTACGAGAAAAGAATCCGAAAGGACCTGGAACGCTGTAGAGGTTTCGCTGCCATTGCAAAC
>JABDKS010000817.1 GCA_013002105.1 Pirellulaceae bacterium
ATCCAACGCCTGCTGGGGTGTCAGTCCCTGGTAAATCTCCAGCAGAAAATGAACGAGACCCTTGACAATGATCGCGTCACTGTCAGCTTGAATTCTGATCGTGGCAGGCTGTTCGTCCGAAAGACTCTTGACCATCCAAACGCGGCTCTGGCATCCGGGGACTAAGTTGCTATCGACGTACACCGACTCGGGAATCTCGGGCAAGTCGCGCCCTAATTCATCCAATAACTGATTCGCTTCTCTTTGATCTAGATCAGCGAATTCTTCGATCAGGTCATCAACAACAGTCACAAACATCCTCGGTTACAAACAGGTCAATCGGTTTTGTCGAACACGCGAATCAGCACTCTTCACTCAAGCTGGGGCCGCCAAAATTCGGCTCATCGTCTAAGTCATCATCGATCATCGGCGACGCCAACGCCGACTGCATCACTCTCCACGGCAACAGGCAACACTTCTGACGGTTCGCGACCAATGACGCCCCAAACAGTTCTAACATTTTCGTCGCAGAAAACTCCTGCACCTCGTCGCGTGTCATCCCTTCGATTCGCTCCATCAACATCGAACCGGCAGCCTGGCTCACCACACAGCCTTCACCGTCAAACCAACCTTCGTGGACAGCTCCGTCACTTGCAATCCTGAGCTGGACACAAAACGTATCACCACACAGCGGATTGGTTCCCTCGCTCGAGTGTGTTGCATGCTCCAGCGGGCCCCGGTGGTAGGGGTCTTCGTAATGATCCAGAATTCGTTCTTCGTACGGTGGTGTCTCAGGGGATGACATGTTCATTCTAAAACGGCAGGTCCAAATGTGATATCCAGCCCTCCCGCTGACCTGCTGATGATCGGGAGCGAATTGGTTAGTGGTTCGTCAGAGCCTCAACTTAGAGTGTCAGGAAAATGGCGGCAGGACTCAAAAACCGCAACGCCCCGACGGGTGTGTTGCATGTTTGGCTCCTGACCCCGTTTTCCAATGGGCCCGTTTTCCAATGACCCCGTTTTCTGAAACGGACCACCCGAATTCTTGGCTCGTAAAACGCACTCGCTTCACGTTGGCGTACCGACTGGTCGGCGTGACTTCACGGAGCATGACGAGCCAACACCTTGCACTGACTCTACTCCTTCAGTTTACGGATCAGGGCAATTCTCGACGAGCCCTCGCGGCATCGCAGTGACAGCCCAGATCGACTCACGTGGGGTGAAACGCCGCACCTAGGTTCCTGTTGCCTACAAATAAAAACGGATCCCACGTTAGACGCCCACGTGAGAACATCGCACAGAGCCCCACGTCCAGCCGGTCCGCCCTACCAGTGAACTTACGCTCACATCAATCCATGCCTGACGGTAATCCAACCGTCCCAGGGTCAAAGTAAATGCCTTGCAAATCTGGCTATAAGATAGGGGGTGACGATTACACCGATTATGAACTGCCCAATTCGACGCCGAACGGTCAAGAATTGACAAAATTCAAGCATTTGACCAAGTAATGTAGGAGGGGCTGTATCGACCCACTACGTCAAAGGTCGAACTCGAATATACGATTCAAGCATTAGGAAAGTGATACCCGTCACTGACTTGCAGATGGGATTGCCCTTGGAAACTCAGAGTGATTCACCCACCATCGACTCCACATTTGGGCCGAAAACAGCATCGGTGATGAGTAGCCCAATCAGAGACACGCAGCGCCCGCCACGAACCGTCGATCGGGTCGATGTCGTCGCATGGGACCAGTTGACCTTCGCAGACCTGTCGAGGTGGGAACAAATTCGGGCGACACGTCCCGAGTTTGCGTCACCATTCTTTTCGGTCAGGTTTTCACGCACAATCGATGTCGTCCGCGGCGATGTTAGTGTGGCCGTGCTCCGAGATGACAACGACATCGTAGGGTTTTTGCCATTTCACCGTATCGGTAATCAAGCGTTTCCCGTCGGCCGATGTTTTAACGACGCACACAACATTATTTGCCACCGAGACACGCAGATTGACTGGCTGTGGATACTGTCACAGATGGACGTCAAGGCGTTCGATTTTCATGCCATGGTCGGGACAGATCCCGACGATTTACAAAAATACAGTTACGTCGGAACCATCCGCTCCTTCTGCGCTGAACTCGGAGACGACTCGCTGGCATTCCTGGACAAATTGGAGCGGGAACACAATACGATCCGTCGCCAACGGCAAAAGTCCCGCAAGATGGCGCGTGAAGTCGGGCCACTTGAACTCGAAATCGACTGTCGAGATCCGGACCTGCTGCAGCAAACCATCCAATGGAAACGCAATCAGTATCGCCGCACGGACATTCTGGATTTCTTTACGCCCGACTGGACGCGTCAACTGCTGTCTGAATTGCACCATCCACCCTCTGCTGACACCGTCCCGGGACAAGCACGCGGATTGCTATCCGTTTTGCGAGCTGGTCAAAACATCGTGGCTGCGCACTACGGCATCATCGAAGGTGACTTGTTGCATTACTGGTTTCCGACATATGACCCAGCGTACCGACGCTATTCACCCGGAACCGCGCTCTTTACGGCGATCGTTTCCGATTCGACGCGGTGCGGAATCCGGTGCATCGACATGGGTTACGGTGAACAGCCTTACAAGCTCAAGCAGACCGACCAGACGTCGGAAGTCGCGTTTGGTTGCATTTCCCAGTCGAGTCTGTATCGTCGCTGGCGAAGTGTCGAAACCGCCGCGATCACAACAATCAAAAAAGCCCCGATGAAAGAATCGCTCAAGCGAATCTGGCGACGAATGCAACCGCAGGCAGGAATCTCCAAACTGCGTTAAATCCGACCTTTCGGTCCGATGGCGAATCAGACTGATCGCGATCACGTTTAAGTGTTTTCACCGCTTTACCGGACTCTACAATGTGGACCACCGGTTCGGACAACCTCGTCCGTGTCGCGTTGGCCACTGACGATCAAGGTGAATGGTTTTGCAGCAGTTTCCGCAGTACGGTTGTTTTCCCCGCTGGCCCGAAGACGGCCAAGGATTCATCCACCCCGATGATGTCCCGGTCGCGACAAGGTGCCTTCCCAGCGAGCGGGTGTTTCGGCGCGATGCGTTTGATGGTGTGTACTATCACTATCGCTATGGCACCCTGCGTTTTCGGCTACGTCCCTGCTTGTGGCTGAAAGTGAACGCGGACGGAATCGACGTCGGAGATTCGGTCGAGACAACTGGCGTGTCGCTCGAACGCGAACTGTTCGTCGCGAACGTTTGGGGAATGTATTATGTTCGTCGCAAAGGTTGCATTCTGTACCGTCTGCGGCGAAATGATTCACTCGTGCCGCGATTGTATCCCCGCCATCAGTTGCGACTACTGACCGACAAATCCAAAGTTCGACAAGGCGACGTGGAATATCCGACGCCGCAATGGTCGGGGAAGGCTGATACGCTGAAAGGAATTGACCTGTAGCCAAATCGTTTCGGTTGAACAGGTTGTCAGGCGAACCGTTTTTCAACGACTCTGTATCCCGCCGCAGGATTCAATAGTCTTCTTGCACGATGTGGACCGGGCTCGGCGCGGTAATGCGGTAAACTTGAAAACCGAAGAATCCTATGATCAGAAACGTCAGCATCGTGACGCCGACAAGTTTTATTCTCTCCGAATCATCCACCGAGAAACGGCTACCCGACGTTTTCTTGACGTTTGGACGTTGATGCCGACCTCGCTTGGGAACCTCGGGCCGCTTGGGCGTTTTCATCGCCTTGGTGGTCGCCCCGCGTTCGAGTTTGAATTCGCCTCTTGCGTTTAACGATTTCGGTTTGTGATCCGAGTCGTCTTCTTCGTAATCATCCTGTCCATCGTCAGAATCAGCCGGTTTTGCAGTTCGTGTTTGAATCGCACGATACCGCTCACCACGATCGGCTTCGTCCTCCCGTTCCATGAAGGCCAATATGTCAGCTTCGTCAAACGCGTCACTTAGCGCGGGTGACGGACGACCAATGGCGTTGTCGCGTGCGGGAGCATTTGTTGCTGAACCACAGGCTTGGACTTGGTTGGATGACTCCGGTGGACCGCCTTCCCCTCTCGCCGCACTCTCCACGCCCGCCGGACACTGATCGATCACGATCTGGAAACAAACTTTGCCGCATCGAAGTTCGTCGCCGTTTTTCACGATACGCCATTGGTGCATCGGTAGACGTTCGTTGTTGACGAATGTCCCGTAGTCTGTTTCTAAATGAAAAACGCGGATGCGACCAGCGTTTTGCTGAACTAAGCAATGCCGCAGTGCGACGGAACTACTCTTGGGCCGGATCTGACACTCGGTATGTCGGCCGATCAGGTAATATCCATCCAGAATCTCAGCCTCGACGCCATCGTTTTTGCCGCCGCGGAGTATCAACTTGACGTTGGTTGCTGTCGGAGGGATGTGTAACAAGTCACTAACCTCTTACGAATTGCGGTACTCAATCACGAATCACAAAGACACGTTCACCCTTGGCGTTTACGGTCTTCTCGAATTTCGGTAGCGGATCCGGCGATGTCATCCACATCGCCAAAAGAGCGACGATGATTGCTACAGCCGCAGTGCCGGTCGATAAGACTGCATTTTTGATCAACCGTTCTCGGGGTTTCAGTATCTGCGTCGCATTGGACGCTGCTTTCTGACCGCTTTGACTTGGCCGTTTCTGCGGCGACGCGGATCCGCACCCGGCGTTTGGAGACTGAGTGGTCTTTGACTGCGTTGTCTTCGACTGCATGGTCTTTGACGATGCAGCCGTGGTCGAGCGAGCGGCGTTGACTTGGATTTCGCTCCCGATCTCCGAATCAAAAACATGATCGATCGCGGGCAGATCGTCGAAATCAATTCCGTCGATTTCATCGTTCAAATTCGGTTGCTTTACGACCGCGTTTTCGCCAGGCACGGACGAATCCCCGATCGTTAGTTGATACGGCGCGTCGTTGATCATCGTGTCGCTCGCAGGAACGACGTGCTTGATTCGATTCGTCGTCTCGTCACCCCCATTGATCCGAAGCACCCAGTTCAGCAATTCGCCGACCGAGGGCGGACGATCCTCCGGGCGTTTGGACATCATTCGCAACAGCAACTCAGCAACAGCCGGCGGACACGCACAGAATGTTCTTACATCCGGTACCGGTGACGTCTGATGTTGGGCCAATCGATGCGGAACAGAATCACCGGCGAACGCCACTTGCCCCGTTAGCAGATAAAACAG
>JABDKS010000856.1 GCA_013002105.1 Pirellulaceae bacterium
ATCCTTTGGCGTTCCCTATGTTGTCTACGCGAAATCTCCACTGATTCCTGCCCGTCAAACTGCATTTGGCCGGTACGGAACTGTATTCCTGACTGATTTAATTTCCTGAGTAACCCCGCAATGATTCCAATTCTTCGCAAGGCAACAAGAGCGTCGAATCAACACAGCACACAAAGACGACAACGGACGACCAGTTGGACGCTTGCTCCGCTTGAGTCCCGACTGATGCTGGCCGGCGATGTAGGTGCCGCCATCTCGGACGGCGCCGCGATCGGATTGGTTCAGGATGCTGCTGGCGTGGTCGCGGTGGACGTTGCTCACATTGATCCATCCCAGGTCATCGATAGTCGGCAGTCCTGTGCATCGATTCTATTTGTCGACGCCGAGATCAGTGACGCGCAGATGCTGATGATGGATGCCGACGTTCAAGAGATCGTGTTGTTGCAAGCGGACCAGGATCCCATCGCACAGATCACAGAGACGCTGCGAACGCGGCGCGATGTCGCTGCAATCCATCTGTTGGGCCATGGCCAAGCTGGTGAGATTCGATTAGCCGGCGCGGTGGTCGATGAGACGTCACTGCGCAGCAACGCGGAGTCAGTCGGTCAGTGGGGTCTGGCACTAACTAGCGATGCGGACATTTTGATCTACGGATGTGAAACCGGCGCACGCGAACAGGGTCAACGTTTGATGACGACGCTCGCTGCATTGACCGGTGCCGATATTGCCGCTTCGGTTGACATCACCGGTACACGCACCGCAGGCGGCGATTGGGATTTGGAAAGAACGATCGGTGTGATCCAATCACCAATCGCTTTCGCCGATGCGGCAACATCACGCTATCAACACACGATGCCGATCACGATTCGCGCCGCCGGTGCAACCGGTGATGAAACGATGGCGTTGCAGATCGACGGCGTGACCGTTCAGACGTGGTCCAACATCGGTGGCGATTTTAATGCCGGCGTATTCGAGACTTACACTTACAACGGTGGCGCCGGAGTGACGGGCGACCAAGTCCGCGTCGCGTTCACCAATGACCTGTACCAACCAGGTGTCGTGGATCGTAATTTGCGGGTCGACAGCATCTCGATTGATGGATTGAGTCATCAAAGCGAAGATCCGCGGGTGTTCGGTACCGGCACATGGAAACCTGGAGATGGCATCACGCCGGGTTTCCGCGAAAGTGAAATCATCCACTCCAACGGTTATTTTGAATACTTCGATGCGACGGGCAGTCCGGGTGGCTCGCAAATTGTCGTTCGTGCGTCGGGTGCAGAAGGCGGCGAGCAGTTCAATTTGCAGATTGATGGGCAGACCGTTGGATCGTATACCGCGACGACCGGCTATCAGTCGTTTATCTACACGTCATCGGACACGGTTTCGATCGACCAAGTGCGAATCGAATTCACCAATGATTTGTATGTTCAAGGGAGTGTTGATCGCAACTTAAACGTCGACTCTGTTCAAATCGACGGCACGACGTTCCAGACCGAAGATCCGACGGTGTTTTCGACAGGCACCTGGCTGCCGGCCGACGGAATTGTGCCGGGATTCCGGCTCAGCGAGACGCTGCACGCAAATGGGTATTTTCAATACGCTGCTGACACCAGTGGCGCCGACTTCAGTCAGCCATCGGTCGTCCTGCTGGAAAATGCTCAGTACAGCGGACGATTCATGCGACTGGACGAGGGTACCGGGAACGTCGTCCTTTCGACAATCAACGACGAATACAGTCAATGGCGTGTGACACAAGGCAGTGGCGGCAGCCTGCTTCAGAACGTCGCGACGGGCCAGTTCCTCGAGGCAAACGGATCCGCTGGCGGCGGAAACGTCGATGTCTCCAACGTGGCTGCCAACGCAAACTTATGGACCATCAACGACTCCGGTGTCGGAACGTTGACGCTCCGCAATGTCGCGACCAACGGCTACCTGGACGGAGACCCTGGGACGGAAGGTTGGAATGTGGAGCAATCGCCGTCGGTCAGCAACGACGACAATTGGATTTTTACATTGATTGATCGGACGCAAGGGGATCTCCGCTTGGACCCAAGCGACGACTCGATCACCTTTGCCGCATTTGGAGACTACGGAACGGAATTCGGCGGCACGCCGCAGGTCGCCGCGTTGGTCGACCAATTAGGTCCGGACATTATCGTCACCCTCGGCGATGCGAGGTACTACAACGAATCCTATGCCGACATTCATGCTGGGTATTCGGCGTACCTGAACGGAACCTCCGACGGTGCGGGCGAGAGTGACATCAATCGATTTTTTCCCGCCGCTGGAAACCACGATTACACCGACGACAACGGCATCAGCGACTACCTGGACTACTTTGCATTACCCGGCGATGGAGTTCCAACGGCAAGTAACACCGGTAGTGAATTGACGTATGACTTCCTGTGGGGACCGGTTCACTTCTTTGTGCTTGATTCGCAAGCCTTTTTGAATGATCCGACATCCGCCGCCGACCAGACCACTTGGTTGCAAACCGAGATGCAGGCATCAACAGCCGCCTGGCAGGTCGTGATGGTTCATCACTCGCCGTATTCATCCGGTAACGTCGGCCCGAGTCCAGCACTGCGATTGCCTTATGCGGATTGGGGTGCTGATCTGGTTCTGTCGGGACATGACCATGGCTACGAGCGACTGGACCTGGATGGTATCTCCTACGTCGTGAGCGGTCTCGGCGGAGAATCGATCTTTGGGTTCCAAACACCGGTTCCCGGGTCGGTGGTCAGGTACGCCGGCAACTATGGACTGAACATGTTCACGGCAACGCAGTCGCAGATCATCGGGTCATTTGTGAGTGTCGATGGTGTGACCCAAGACACATTCGTAATCAATGCTTCGTAATGATTCCGATACGCTCCACGCACTTTGATGCGTGCGGGTCAGTGTTGGCGACTTACCGCTGTCAGTGACGCGCCGGTTGATGCTGGCCGCTCGAAATTCGTCAACCCATCAAGGTTTTCTCGATGTCCAATCCGAAAATTCCCACGACGACCAAGGTTCTGTTCGTGGGTCTGACCGCCGTCTGCTTGCCGGTCGTGCTACTGATCGCGTTTCGTCCCGATATCTTGATTTCGGCAATCAGCGGTCTTGGCGTCGCGGACGAAGAGACGCTGTACGAGAAAGTCAATCAGCTCTTTGTCGACATCCTGTTGGCGTACGTCGTCAGCGGCTTCATGATCGTCGCCGACTGGTTGTGTCGGGTTCGGATGGGTAAGTCGCTCATCAATGCCTTGTTCATCAACAATCCGAACGAAAGACTGCCCAAGAAATTTCAATACTACGCGCTTGCCGCCACGGTAATTGGTTGCGTGATCATTCTGGATTTTTTCTTGATGGGACGTGATCAAGAAAACTGGCTGTACGTCGAAGACGGCCCGATGGAAAGTTTTACGGCGTTGAGCTTTGCGGTCGCTGGGATCCTGTTGATTGGATCGGTGGTACTGGAGTATCGCAAGAACGGACAACGAATGAGGTTCGGCCGCAACGGATTGATATTGGGTGTCATGGGCGGCATCGTACTTTTCTTGGTCGCGATGGAAGAAATCAGCTGGGGGCAACGTATCTTTGGCATCGAAACTCCCGAGTTACTCGAAGAAGTCAACACGCAGCAAGAATTTAATCTGCACAATATCTTTACGGACTATTTCAAATACGCCTATTTCATTGTCGCGATCGCGTTGTTTGGGGCGACGTGGAAGTCATTCTTGCTGTGGCTCAACAATGCGCGATCGGCATTGAAAGACATTTTGCCTGACGCGACCTTGCTGATTTTGGCAGCGCAAATCTTGTACTTTTCGTTTCACCTGATGTTCAACGAACTGATTGAGCCGATCGCGGCGATGTTCATTTTGCTATTCACCTGGCAGCTTTGCCGTTTTTTTCGAGCACCGATGCCAGCGTCTTCGATGGTTGCTGCTGAGACGGAACCATCATCAATCGATGCCGGACCGACGGAGTCGGTTGACGTTGCTTCCGATGCGATAGGCTAGCAGCGCGTTGGCTATATCTTTCGTGGAAATGATTGACAGATTCAGCCAGGTGTTCGTTTCAACGCGATGATATAGCCCTGCTTGCGTTTCAGATCGGCTTGGACAGACAAGTAGATATTGTCTTGATCGTCGATCGTAATCCCTTGAATGCTACGCATCGACCCGCCAAAGATAGCGATCGTTTGTAAGCCATTCGTTTGTGAATATCTGCTAAGGCGTCCCGACGAACTGTCGGTGATGTAGACCGCGCCTTTGGAATAGCAGATCGACTCGGGCGAAAAAAGTTTCTGCTGCGAGATCAAGCGTCGTAAGCCGTCTGACGCTGTCCAACGATACAACACACGATCACGATTGTCGGCAATGTACAACTCGCCGTCGTCGCCAAATACCATGCTCTCTGGTTTGTTGATGTGGTGCTCAGGTCCCAGGAAATCCGAAACGTTGCCATCCTTTGTGACACGGCACACCCGGTGACCGATCGCATCGCCGACCAAGAGATCGCCATCGGGCGTCAACGCAATCGCTTCGGTCTCTGCCAAGCCGCTACTGGGATCTGTCAAGCGTTGGCATCGACCCGCTGCATCGAGATGCCAGACGCCTCCCGCATCGTCGTCCGAAAAATAGATGTTCCCATCCGCATCACGAACGAGATCTTCGGGTGACCGGATTCCTGAAGATTCATCACAAAATGTCACCAACGCGGCTGAGTCGCCGCTCAATTGTGGATTCCAAGCTCGGCATGCGCTACCGCCTTCGTCGGCGATAAAAATGCGTCCGTCCTGGAAGAGCAGCCCGTCGGGCGAAGCAATTCCGATCGATTCTGTGGCGGCGATCACTGGCTCGTAGCGGCCGTCAACCATCATGATCGTGCCTTCGCGTCGCCGGTCGCAGCCGATGTTGAGCACAAAGACCAACGCCAACACAGCGTTAAAGAAACGAATACCACGGCGCGGTTTATCGAATGCTGATATCACAGTGGGTCATCTAAGGATCAAGAAAAAGTCGCGCCGCATCCTTCATCATGCGAAGAATCAAGCGAAAGTTGTAGTACGAATTACAGGCTTCGAAAACGACCGCAAAGAGCAGCGCTGCGGAGAATGCCGGTTTGCCCATGGACCACCGAATCAGCGGGTCCAGTATGGGAATCCTGCGTTGGGTTGTCATCCAGACGGCCGCCACGGTCGACAATCCACCGATCAAACCTCCGGCGACCACATCCAATGGCCAATGCATTCCCGTAACGACGCGGGGAATCAGAATCACCAGTACGGTCCAGCTGAGCGCCAACACTCCCAGTGAACGATGGGCGTACAAAATGCCCACTGACAGGGAGACGAAGAGTGCGGCATGATCGCTCGGAAAGGATTCGAGATCCGAATCACCAAAGTCGCCTGCTTGGAATGCACGCATATTCTCCAGCCCATCCGAGTCCAATGGCTCGCGAATCAGCAGTTGCTCCGCTTTTTTGACTTGTTCTCCCTGACTGACGTAAACCGGCGATGAGAACAACACCGGTCGGGGTGAGAGAACGTTGGAGGCAATCATCTTGCTGGCCGCGATCGCGAACAAACCCGCAAGAACAGTAACGGTAAGAATTCTGCGGACTCGAAACGATTGCTCATCGCTCGCTGCATACCAGGCCGCAACAAAACTACAGCCGACAACGACCGCTTTGACCAATTGATTGTCCGTCGCCATCGTCAACAGGCTATCCAAAAGCCAGGATCGCCCGACCAGTTCCTGCATCGTCATGTAGACGTCAATGTTGACTGGGTTCAATGAGTCGTACACGCGGAAAACTTTGTCACGCTTGGAAACGATTGGTCGGCAGCCGTATGGTCGGCCGCGGAAGCGTTGGAGTTTAGTCCGATCGCCCCACCGGTGCGAGTGTGCGAAATGCGGTTGGCGCAGAAGTAGCAAGCAACCGTCGGTTTTCCGCCAACCAACCAAGTTCGCAACGCGTGGCCCGTGCAAAATTCAATCCGAAACAAACAACTCCTCGTAGGGCCGGTTCCTACCGGCCGATTGCGCTAAGGCGGCCGGTGGGAACCTTGTCTTTACCCACAAGTCTGCTGATTGATAGCTTTTTTAATTCACCCTCCCACGCGCTTAGTCATCCATGTAATAGAGACTTGTTCGTGGGAGGGTCGGCACCGAGCTTTAGCGAGTGTGACGGG
>JABDKS010000864.1 GCA_013002105.1 Pirellulaceae bacterium
CTTTGATGGCGACGGTGACATCGACATCGTGGCTGGCACGCTCAACGACGCCAGCAGTGCGACGCTGTCCTGGTACCAGAACGATGGATTGGAGAACTTCACCAAGAACACGATCACCACCGGCGCAATGACGGCCAACACGATCCGCGACCTGGACGTCGCGGATGTCGACGGCGATGGGTTCTTGGACATCGTTACCGTGTCGCAACTGGATAACCGCATTGCCTGGTGGAAAAACGACGGATTGGGCAATTTCACTCAAAATATCGAAGCCACGTTTAGTAGCGGGCGATCCATTCAAGCGGTCGACTTTGACAACGACGGTGATATCGACTTCATCGCCGGACGGTCGGGAAGCGGAAACACCATCGTCTGGTACGACAACGACGGAGCCGAAAACTTCACCGCCCGCACAGTCGCGACGCAGGCAACTGCCGATCAAGTCACCTCGTTGGATGTCGCCGACATCGACGGTGACCTGGATCTGGACATTGTTGCCGCCAGCTTCGCCAACGACAAATTCCTGTGGTTCGAGCATCAGGGAGCCGGCAGCTTCGTCACGCACACGATCGATTCGGGCGTGTCCGTTGACGGCGCCGTTTATGTATCGATCGCCGATGTCGACGGCGACGGCGACATGGATGTTGCAACTGCGTCTCAATACGCCAACGTGGTTGCGTACTACAAGAACGACGGAGCAGGAAACTTTGGGGCTGGTCCCGAATGGTCGATCACCGCCAACGGTGCGCGTAGCGTTTTCGCCGCCGATCTGGAAAATGATGGTGACATCGACATCGTTGCCGGCGCGTACACCGACCAGACAATCATCGCACACATCAACGATGGCATGGCGACTCCTGGATTCACCGCCAACACGATCAGCAGCACATCGGCTTACCCGATTGACCTTGCGTTTGGCGACATCGATGGCGACTACGACCTGGACCTGATCGAAGCCGCCTATACTCCAGATGATGAAGTCCGTTGGTACGAGAATCACGGCGGATTCCAAACGCATGCGGACACATTCGAAAACACGACTCTGACATTCAGTACGGCCAACGGAAACGTCGTTTCAATCAGCGATTCGGACGCCGGCGGTGCAGCAGTTCGCGTCACACTGACATCAACCAACGGAACGGTAACGCTCTCGTCGCTGACCGGACTGACGTTCAACGTCGGTGACGGAACAGACGATCCAACGATGACATTCGAAGGTACCATTGCAAACATCAATGCCGCATTGGACGGACTCGTTTTCACACCGACCAACGATTTTACGGGCACGGCGAATCTGCAGATCGACACGAATGATCTGGGAAATACCGGATCGGGCGGAGCCCAAAGTGATAGCGACATCATCACGATCGCTGTCAAACCGAGAAGCGTCACCGTTGATACGACCGTCGCTTACAACAGTACGGATGTTCGCTACGGTGACACTTCGTCGATCTCGGCGCTACTGGCCAACCGGGGCAGCGACAGACGAATTTCAATTCGTGAGGCAATCGACGCAGCCAACAACACCGCCAACGGTGCGGCAGCCGATGAGATTCATTTCAATATCGCAACGTCCGACCCCGGTCACGTGGATCCCGATGCAACGCCTGGCAATGGCGATGAATTCTGGGTGATGCAGCCGACCAGCGACCTGCCACACATCAATGAAGCGGTCATCATCGACGCAACGACCCAGGCCGGTTTTACGGTCGGATCACCAGTGATCGAACTCGACGGAACCGATTCGTCGTTTTTGAATGACGGGCTGACCTTTCTGGTCGGCAGCGACGGCAGCACGGTTCGAGGATTGTCATTTACCTCGTGGATGAACGGAATCCGGATCAACAGCGACAACAACACGATTGCGGGTAACTACTTTGGCGTCAACGCCGCCGGAGCGGCCGAAGCAAATCTCACAGACGGAATTCGGATTAACGGATCGACCAACACGATCGGTGGACTGACCGCGGCGGATCGCAACATCATTTCCAATAGCAACAGCGACGGAATTCAGATCCACGGCGACAGCAATATCATCCTTGGCAACTACATCGGCACCGATCCGACGGGATTATTGGACTGGGGTAACGGCGGTCGCGGGATCAACATCGACGGCGGTGCGAGCAACGTGATTGGCGG
>JABDKS010000885.1 GCA_013002105.1 Pirellulaceae bacterium
CGCTCATACCGCGTCTCCTCGCTCAGCGGTTCCGTAGACCCGTGGCTGAATCCAGTTATCGATATGAGGCGATACCGCATTACCGATCAGGATCGCATACATAACGCCTTCTGGCATTCCACCCCAAACACGAATCAACACCACCAACAAGCCGATCAGGACGCCGTAGAGCACGCGACCAAGAGGGGTGATCGGGGAGGCAACCATGTCGGTGGCCATGAAGACCGCGCCCAACATCAAGCCGCCTGAGAACAACATAAAGAGCGGCCCGGCGTAGCGGTCAGGATCAACGGTCCGCAGAACCAAACTACAAAGAGCAACGGTTGCGAGAATAGCAACCGGGGTGCGCCAGCTCATCATCCGACGCGCCACCAGATAAACTCCGCCCAACAGTATCAGCAGCGTGGATGTTTCGCCGATCGATCCCCCGACCGATCCCAGGAACAAGTCAGCGGTATCGGTGGGAACTTGATCGAACTTCCATTTGGCCAGTGGGGTCGCGGATGAAATCCCGTCGTACTGCGGCTTGGTCAGTGGCAAGGCAAGTGTCGATGATGGTAGCGTGGCGAAATGATGCGGCGAGTCAGGCCAGCGGGTCATCGCCGCTGGAAAGGCCGCCTGCAGAATCGCACGTCCGATCAAAGCCGGATTGAACGGGTTGCAGCCCAGGCCGCCGAACAGAAACTTCCCGGTACCCACTGCGATCACTCCACCGGCTACGACCATCCAGAGCGGCAGACTGGGTGGCAGGATCAAGCCGTAGAGCAGGCCGGTAATGACGACCGACCAGTCACCCACCGTGGTCGATCGTCCATTGAATCGACACAACAGATGTTCCGTGATCAGGCACGACGCCACGGCCGTCGACAGTACCAGCAGGGCGGCCAACCCAAACGCATACACCGCGTAAGCAGATACCGGCAGTAGCGCAAGCACGACGTTGAACATGATCGAGTCAACGCTTGCCGCGGAATCGATGTGTGGCGAGCTGTGAATCGTCAGCGTCTTGGACAACTGCGTCATGGCGTCGTCCTCCCCGCTTTGCGAACGGCAGCCTTGGCAATGCGAAAGTGCTGGACCAATGGAATGTGCGACGGGCAAACGAACGTGCAGCAGCCGCACTCGAAGCAATCCATCAGGTGGTAGTCGCCCGCCATAGACTGATGTCTGCCATGCGCCGCCAAGCGTCCCAATTTTGCAGGGTTCAAAAAGACCGGACACGCATCAACGCAATAGCCACAGTGAATGCAGGGAAATTGTTTCTGTGTACTGATTCGACCGGTTTCGCGCTGCGTCAACGCGATCACGCCGGTGGAGCCCTTGGTGATCGGGATGTCCAGGCTCGACGCCGCGCTGCCCATCATCGGACCGCCCATCACAACCGCAGAAATATCCTCCTCGGTGCCGACAAAATCCAAAATGAATCGCAGCGTGGTGCCGATTGGGATTCGGTAGTTCCCTTTTTTCTTGATCGCCGGTCCGCCCACCGTGATGACACGTTCTTGCAGACCCATCCCACGCGGCAGCAGTTTGCCAAGCTCAGCGGTCGTACCAACGTTGACGCAAATCGCATGAACGTCGACCGGCAGTCCGCCAGAGGGAATCTCGCGTTCAAGCAAGGCCGTGATTAGCATTTTCTCTGCCCCCTGCGGATACTTTACCGGCAACACTTCAACCGTGATCGCAGCGCCAGCGGGGATCGAAGCGCGCAGGGTTTCGGCAGCATCAGGCTTGTTTGCCTCGACAGCAATGATCGTCCGCTCGGCACCGGTGGCACACATCAAGTAGGCGATTCCCGACATGACATCGTCGGCATGTTCGAGCATCACCCGATGGTCCGTCGTCAGGTACGGTTCACATTCGGCCCCGTTGATCACTAACGTGTCGACATGTTTTCCAACAGGAATTTTCAACTTGGCATGTGTTGGAAAACCGGCACCGCCAAGCCCCACCACGCCGGCTGCCTGAATCGCGTCGATGATCTGCTCGCGAGAGGCAGAGCCAACGTGCAATGGAGTCCCCTCAGCTACTTCTTGCGTCGACGCAGGATAGGGTTCCAAAAAAAAGCTGGGTTCCATTTTGCCGTTGATCGCTGGCGATGGAGCGATGCAGCGAATGACGCCCGATGCGGGAGCGTGAATTGCCACGGACATGAATCCATCAGGATCTGCGATCCGTTGACCGCGACTCACTTCGTCGCCTTCGCCGACGATCGGCACAGCCGGATTGCCGATGTGCTGAGAAAGTGGAACGATTAGCAGCGGCGCGAACGGGAATTGATGAATGGCCAACCCACGTGTTTCATGCTTCGATTCCGGAGGATGAATGCCATGCGCAAAAGTCTTACCGCCAAAGAGATTCATCGCCGTGTTTCTCACTGGTTGTACTTCTGGGCACGAGTGATCCACTTGTCGATGTCTTTTTCACTGCGGTCCTTGGGTAACCCCGGGTGAATGATCTGGGCCGTGCATCGTTCGGCTGCTTTGACGAGATCCTTGTAGGGCCCACCTTGCGGATCTTGGATGACTGCTTTTTTCTTCTCGTTGTATTGAAAGATGTTTGGATTCAGGCGAACGCATTCGTCGCACGAAGTGCACTGCGGCGTGTCGATCCATGGCGCCATGTACTCGCCCGCCGACACAACGGCATCGTTGCCTTGGCCGCCAGCAGATTCGGCTTCCGCAATGGGTGACGTTGTCATGCTTTGGCCGCTGACCAACTGCACGATCCCCGTCGCAATTCGGTTCGTCATTTCACGGCGTACGTCAGCCTCGATCTCCCCACGATCCAGCGTTTTTTCGCCGACGCGCGCGATCGCTCGCAACATGGTCCAGAAATCCCGGCGATCTTCGCAGGACTGGACGATCGGCAGGGCCACCAACAATCGCATCAGTTGCTGCTCGCCGTTGACACTCCAAATAAACGGAAATCGGTCTTCGCGTTCATCCTCGGATAGCTCAAGGAAATCAGCGAGCGGGACCATCTTGTCGTTCCACGTCTCGGGCGGGGCGACACGGAAATGTTTGCGAAACCGAATCTCAGTGGCAGCGAAGTCGGCGAACGTCATCGGCAACTCCATCATTTTATGACGTCCGTTCTCGGTGTACTTCAGTTCATAAGTGGGCCAATCCTGTTCGATGGCTGGATTGCCTTCCAAGTCAAAGCACTCTTCCGGGCGGTTGCCGAGATCGGGGTTGTAGCGGAACAGCGGATAGGCGCGCGACTCGACCGCCAGCTTCGCCTGGTTCGCGCTCATGTCATCACCGATGCCGTGTTCGGGCTGGCAAGACGTGTACAGATTGAAAAGCGCCGGACGTCGCGTCCTGAGCCCCTCAATAAAGCCTTCGATCAAGTGATTCGGATGGGCAATCGTGCCTTGCATCACGTAGGTCGTGCGATGCGCCATACCGATCAACCCAATTTCCTTGCGAACCTCCTGCTTGCCTTGAATCGACCTACCATGTTGTGCCATGTCGGAAACTTGACCAAAGAATCCGGACGTGCAAGCCTGGCCACCGGTGTTGGAATAGACCTGTGTGTCCAGGACAAGCACCTTGATCGGTTTGCCGGACATCATGGCACGTGAAAGATTCTGAAAGCCGATGTCGTACATCGCGCCATCGCCGCCAATGGCGACCACGGGCGGACAGAGTTCCCATTCCTCGTCGCTAAAATGCCGCCAATTGAAGTAGGTCAACGATTCATCTTCCTGGCCGACTTCGTTGCTACCAGAGACCTCGTGCCGGGCCATGCGAATTGCCTTGAAACCATCAGCCATCTTGCTCATGTGGCCTTCGAAAACACCCATCGCCATCGACGCGGCATCTTGGAACAAATGGTTCGCCCAAGGAAACGGATAGGGGTTGAAGGGGTAGGTACTGCCCCACACCGACGAGCAACCAGTTGAGTTCAGGATTCCTGCGCTGGCACGCCCGCGACCGGTGGTGCCAGCGACATACTTCCACTTGAGATTCTTGAGCTGTGCCAACAAACCCGTAACGCGGCGGAGCCAATGTTGGTCGATCGGCTCCCCGCCACGCTGCTGCTCGACTCGCTGGGCGATTCTGGCTAGCGTTACATCCTGACTGCCGATGTCGTCAATGATGTTCGAGATCGTCGCCGGATCGGCGACGTCGATTTCATGCACCAGCTTATGCTGGATGTGTGCTTCAAGTCTCTCGATCAATTCGGTCAGTGAAGCAACGTGCCGCTCGATGCGCGGTTGCATCAGGGCTTCGACGGTCGCCGTGAACAAATGAATCACGCTCTTTTCGCCACAACCCAAACAGGCACCATCGCCGCTGGCTAGCGAAGAATAGTTCCGCTTGTCTAACAAGAGCGTTTCTAATGCACCGATGCCCTGGTCGATGTCTTGGACGCGAATGTACTTCGGTGGCGTGGTGGGAAGATCTTGCCAAACGTCCCAGTTTCGACGCAGCGTTTGTAAAGACTCGTCTGTTTGCGTCACCGGCCTCAGTGCGTCGTCATCACAAACCTGAACACACTCCATGCATCCTTTGCAGGTGTTTGGGTTCACCGTGATGCTAAGCAATCCTCCTTGGCCCGGGGACTCTTTCTCCTTGACCGTGTAGTAGGGACGCGACAGCGCAAACTGAAAGTCGCCGAGTTCCTCGCGAAATAGCTGTAGCTCGTGCTTGAGTTCATCCCGAGCAGCGTTCTCCAATTTGCTGTCGCGAAGTGTTTTGGTGATTGCTTCTTGCAGCATACCGGAAACATTGTCGTTCTCGCTCGCATCAGAAAGTATGGACCGCAAGTGACGCTCGACGTCCCGCACCGATTTGGGTAGATGTTTTAATGTGACTTTGTGTTTGCGAATCCGATTGACGATCGTGTCGAACACTTGGATTACTTCGTTGACCAGTCCAGGGATCGCGGTATCCGGACAAACCGTGTAGCAGCGTCCGCAGGCAGTGCAGTTTTCGGCGACCCAGAGTGGATGTTGAAAGCGAATACCGCTCATGTCTCGCAGCAAAGTCGTCACGGCCGGCATCGTTCCCAAACCACTAAATGGATCGGTGGTTGTATCGTTCCCCATGCCGCGCGCGTAAAAGCTGGCCGTCTGTTCCCAGAAGCGATGAATGTCCGACCGAGGCGATTCGCTTGGAGGTTGTCTTTTCAGCAGGATCGGAAGCGCCGGCTCCCGCGTCGCTCCGTTGCTGCTTGGCGATGCTTCCTCCAGGGAACCGTAGGGCAACGGTTTGACTTCGTCGAATCCGCGTTTGACGACCGCCATGTTCTCGTTCACGACACGCGCACCCTTGCCACCAAACTTGTGCTGAAGCTGAGTGCGAATTGCTTCGAGCAAACGTGACTGCGAGAAACCAGCCTTTTCAGCGACAGGGGATGCGGAAAAGAATGCGCCTTGAAACGCGATGCCTTGCATTCGTAGTTGCAGGTCGGGATCACTTGCTACTTCCCGAGCAATCTTGAAGGCGTCCAAGTAAAAGAGTTTGATTTTGTGGTCGACGATGATCCGCCGGTAGGGCTCGGGGATGCTGCTCCAGACAGCATCGGCGGACGTTTTGTCGCTTTGAATGATGAAGACGCCTTTTTCCTTCAGTCCCGCCAATGCGTTGGTGTGATGAAAGACGTTGGGGTCGGGTGATAGCACCACGTCGACATAAAAGTACTCGCTATTGACTCGAATGGGCTCCGGCGCCGCCGACAGGTAATAGGTCGTGGGTTGCCCCTTTTTTTCCGAACCGTATTTCGGGTTGGCCTTGATGTGAAAGCCAAGCAAGTCATACAGCGTCATCGCGAGATTTTTGCCCGTTGTAATGGCGCCCCAACCACCCACAGAGTGCAATCGCACCGTGATGCTGCTGGCTGGCATCAGATTTGGATTCTCCGAACCCCGGATGGCAAGCTGCCGAATGTTTGGATACTTGTCTTCGATGTTCTCCTGATGGATGCGATGCTTCGGGCTGACTGGGTTGTCACGCAGAAAGTCGATCGACAAGTAAAAGAACTTCCGGCGGGCAGCATCGGGAAGCATGTTCTCGATCGCCGCGACGATTCCTTCGGGTTGCAAGTCTCGGCTGCCCATTCCGAAGGAACCCGAATACAGAGCAGGAGCGTCAGCGACGGATCGATAGGTTTCCAGATTCGGGAAGACCGGGTTCGCTGCATCGCGACCGTTCTCCAACGCACGGCTCATCGTCGCGCGAACCTCCCGCATCAACGGCAGATCGACGGCAAGAGGCTGATCAAGTCGCTCAAGGATCGCGACACGTTGTTTGCCTTTGAGCAGACGGCTGAGCAAGTCGGCCGGGAAAGGTCGAAACATCACGAGATTGACCACGCCCACCTTGATACCGCGGCTTTCTCGTAGGTAGTCGGCAACCGCTTCGGCCGTCGGAATCAAGCTTCCCTGGCCGAGAATCAAATAGTCGGCGTCATCGGCTCGGTAGGTCATCACGCGCTGGTAACGTCGGCCCGTCAGCTCAAAGAAACGATCAAAGGCTTGTTCAGTTAGCTCGGGCAGATGATCGAAGAAATACGGACGCTGGGCCGCGACACTCTGCATGTACGAGTCTTGGTTTTGAACCGTCCCAGTCATCACCGGATTGTCGACATCCCAGACTTCGGGGATGCGTCGTCGCGTTTCACCGTAGATGATCCGCTGGGCGGGTGTCGGCGTCTGGATCGTGTCGCTGGGATGACCGAGAAATTCTCGGATAAGTTCGCGTTCGGGAACCTGAATCGACTCGATCAAGTGTGTCGTTAAGAACCCGTCCTGTGCGATAACGCCCGGTGTTAGCGCCAGTTCGGCGATTCGGTGCGTGATGATGTTTAAATCGGCGACGGACTGTGCGTCCTTTGCGAACATTTGAAAGAAACCAGTGTCGTCCATGCAGTGATAATCATCATGACCCGCATGCACATTGAGCGTGGCTTTGGTCATCGCCCGCGCACCGATGTTCAACACGTACGTCAAACGCTTGCCAACCGCCGCGTAGAGCGACTCGTGCATGTAGGCGATACCTTGACCGGACGAGAAATTGCTGGCCCGCAGCCCGGTCATGGAGAGCCCGGCGGTGACCGCCGCGGCAGCGTGCTCGCCCTCGGGTTCGATGAAAATCAACGGGCGGCCGGAGATATTCAGGTGTCCGCTGGCCGCTGCCTGAGCCCAGTACTCTCCCATCTGCGTCGAGGGCGTGATCGGATAGGCCCCTGCCGCATCACTCCCTTCGCGCTCACACATCGCCACGGCGGTGTTACCGTCCACCGCCATGCGTGTGCCCGGGTACTTGAATTGAGCGACTGGTTTGGTCATGGCGATGTTTGGTCGTAAAGACATTCTTTCCAATGCGTTGAAATGGCAGTGAGCCGCAAAGCTTGTGCCCAAATCGCACACTTCCCTCAAGAGGACGCGTCGTGCATCTCGCCTTTGCGAACGATCTTTCTGGCTGCCTGCCCTTTCACAGCGCCCGCGTCCTTGTCGAGCCAGACGATTGCGCCGGTTGGGCAACGTTGTGTCGGCTCGGCCGTGAGCGGGCCGTGGCGGTAGTTGACCACCGGCAGGCTATTCTTCATCGTGATTTGATCCGGCGCGTCCATCGCGCAACGCCCGCATCCGGTACAGGCCACTTCGCAATCCGCCAGAATGTCGTCACCTTCGGCCAACGAGGAACAGGCCACCCAGAGGCGATCGCTGACCGCATGTAACGAGAACAGGTCCTTCGGACACGCGTCGACACAATCACCGCAGGCGGTGCAACGGTCCTCGGCCACGACCGGAAGCTGATGTTGATCCATTTCGATGGCATCAAAATCGCACGCCAGCTCGCAATCGGCTAACCCCAGACATCCCCAGAAACACGCTTTGCCACCGCCTGCGACCAACGCAGCAGCCGCACACGACTCGAGTCCCTCGTAGTGGGCGCGATTTCGAGCGACATTGTTTCCCCCCGCGCAAGCCAAACGGGCGACTCGACTCTCTTCAGCTCCGACGTCGATCCCCAGATACGACGCGATCCGAGTATGTTCCGCTGGCGTGCTGACCGTACACTTCACAGGCAATACCTCGCCGGTCACGAGCGCCTCTGCAAAGGCGCGGCACCCTGGATAGCCGCAAGCCCCACAGTTCGTGTGGGGCAACATCCGTTCGACATTGCCAATGCGCGGGTCCACCTCGACGTGCAGCCAGCGATTTGCGATCACAAGCAGCGTGGCCAAGACGATCGTCAGTGCCCCGATCGTCGCGACAGCACTCAAGGCAAGCATCATATTCACGCCGCGAGCCTCGCAAAAATGGGGTGATTTCCAAACAGAAGCAATCCGGCGCGCGGTTATCCACTAACTGGCGCGAGGGGATACATGGTGATTTCATTCAATGCGATTGGCGTGCCAAAGCGCTACTAGAGGGTTGTTTGGTGATGGGACGATCTCCGCTGCCCCAATGGTATGCCGCCGCGGAAATCGCCCGCGACAGGCGTGTGCGAATTGGGGCGGTGAGAATCAAGACGGCGACAAAAATTGAGATCCGATGAGTGCTGATACGGTCATGATTTGGTGAGTTATCCGGAAATCGTCCAGAATGACTAATTGACATATCGTGAGGTGACGATATATTGGTATATTGAGTCGAAGGAGCTTGCGATCACCACCCAACCTCAATCCAGAAGAATGACCAAACCGATCGGATCCGTACAGGATTTTTCTGATGCAGCCGAGTGCCTCAAGGCACTTGCTCATCCCGTGCGATTACGGATTGTGCAGTTGTTGCTGCATGGCCGGTACACGGTGGGTGAGTTGGCAGAGGACTGCGAGATTGCGGACAATGTGGCGTCGGAAAACCTGCGATTGCTGCAGCGATGCGGCTTTCTGGTAAGCGAACGGGACGGTCGGCGGGTGTACTACCAGGTGGCCGAACCTCACCTGAGCAAATTGATGGATTGCATCCAACACCGGTTTCTACCCTGTGCGACGCCGTCAAAAAACTAAGTAGCGGATCGCCCCCTTTTTTTAATCCTATATATCGTCGTATTGCGACCTTTCGATATTTAACCACTAGCGAGGCATCAAAATGAACGGACTCACAACGATCACTGCAAGCGAACTCGCCGAGCGCAGTTCCCAGGCTCCAACAGACCTCATTGATGTTCGAACACCGGTGGAGTTTCGCTCTGTGCACGCCGCGATTGCTCGCAATGTACCGCTTGACTCGCTGGACCCCGACCAGGTGATGGGGCAGCGAAACGGATCCGCCCAACAGCCTCTCTATCTGATTTGCAAAAGTGGTTCGCGATCGGCAAAGGCATGTCAAACGTTCATTCAAGCGGGCTACGCCAACGTGGTCAGTGTCCAGGGCGGAACGAGTGCTTGGGATCAAGCGGGACTGCCGGTCAACCGCGGCAAGGAATCGGTT
>JABDKS010000908.1 GCA_013002105.1 Pirellulaceae bacterium
CACGAGCAATCCGATCAATGTTGGGCGTCGGAGCAACCTCTGCCAACCGACCACCGTACGCGCTGATCGCGTTGCATGCGTGGTCGTCCGACATGATGAACAAAATATTCGGGCGCTCCGCGGCCACGAGGCTGGCCCATGAACAGACCAGCAGCGACAAGACAGCGACTCGGATCATGCTTCTCTCGCTCTGGGTTCAGTTGGGAAATCGGAAGGAATGGATTCGCAAAGGTCTGTCAAAATTCGAAGAGACGCTGTGACTGGGTCGGCGCAACCCGCCTTGCTCGGAAACTCCTGGACGAGGCGCAAGGATCCGCGAGTTCGTAACAGTTTACCGTCCACCACGCCCGCCATCACGCTGACCGGGACCCGACAGGGCGTCGGTTGGGTAAACGAATAGCCGCGCGGCAAAAGTGTACCGTCACTCTACGTACTATCTGATCAATTAGTCGAGGGCTTGTCGCTACAAGACAGTGCCTTGTTCGGGCCACTGACAAAGATGACTCATCACCCTTCACATCCATGCGATGCTGCTGTCCTGTGCGGTTTCCGGCACGGTGTGACACGACAGTATGGGTAACGGCAGATTGGTTCCACGGATCTGACCATCGGTCGCCGCCGCAACCGAAAGGTTGATTCGACGAGACTGCGTAGCGAAGTTGTGCTCCTGGTTAGCGATCGAAACCAAAATGCGGACCGTCAACAGAAAAATTTGCAAATGCGCGTGGCCTGGGATAGCTTTAGCCACTTGAGATCATTCCGTTCAAGGCGCCGCCTATGTTCTGCTGCACTGTTTCACGATTGCCATCGATGCCACGCACGCTTGCAACCATTCTGCTCGTTTTCGTCATCGCGGCAGCGTTGCTATTGGGTTCCACTGACTTGGCGGCTCAAGAGCGGCCGTTGGAAAACGAAGTGGTATTCACGCCCTTGACTTTGGACGATCCGGTTACCTGCATGGACATGTCCGAAGACGGAAAGTACTTGGCATTTTCTCACCAGGGTGAAAGCAAGGTATCGATCTACGATGTGCTGAACAAAAGCGTCATCGCGAGTTGGGACAGCCCGTCGCCACGATCGATCCTCTGGCGGAATGGCCGCGTCATCGTTGGCAACAAGATCGAAGGAACGATCCACGTTTACTCCCAAAGCAAGGACTGGAAATCGGCCGGCGAACTACGCGTGCCCAAACCTGGGATCGCTCACATCTCCGCTGCCCAGGGCCGCAATTACAAGAATGAATTAATCGTCACCTGTCACGGCGAAGGCACCTCGGCCTCCTATCAAGACAGCATGATCTTTGTCGTCAACGCGTCCAGTGGACGGTTCAAGCCGATTTCCAAAGCCGCTCTCGCGTCGGTCAGCTATGACGGGCGAATCTTGATCGTGCAAGAATCGTTCAACCTCAGCTCCTACGGACAGATCACGGCCTACAACTATTCGGAATTTCTGCATCGTAGCGGCGATGCACGGGTCCTGTTCAAAGGAGGGTCGAGACATCAAACACCATTTGCCTACCAAGTCACCCCAGGCGGTTATTGGATCGGTGGCAACAAGGTTTTTGGCGGCATCCCATTGACACAGCTTGGCGACGACATGGGTGATATTGTGATCGCCGATGGTTCCGAAAAAATGGTCTACTCATTGACCAAAGAAATGATCACCGCCCATCAGCTCAACGCCGCAATGACTCACATCAATTCGCGGCGGGTGCAGTATCCCAAACAGTACGCCCAAGACACGGGCATGCTGTTTAACAAATGGATCGATCGTGAATATCTATTGGACCATCCCGTCGGCTACACCCACGGTGACCGCACCTACCTGTTTCTTCGACCCGTCAAAGGCGGACTTGTTTTTGCTGCTGAAATGCCCACGTTCGGAGCAACGAAATCCAGCTCCGAATCGATACCCGCTCGCCCTGCCAAGCCAGCGACGACGCATCCCGACGAAGCCTCCTCGGTGAAAGTTCAACCACTCGATCCGTCGATCCAAAAAGCTCGTAGTTGGACAACCGCCGACGGCGACTTCCGCGTGGAAGCCGTGTTGGTGCAGTTCTCCGATGCCGCCGTGGTCCTGCGGCGATCCGATAACGGCAAGTTAATTGTGATGCCGCCAACGGCGCTCAGCCAGTCGGATCGTGATCATTTGAATTCGCTGGAATAGTAGGACAACAGTAGTAGGACAACCACGCCCAAGGCGACTAGCAAACGCGCAACGCGATTCCTACTGTCAACAGCGTCGTGCAAACGGCGATTTTCTCGGTCACCTTCTCAGCAACCCGTTTCGCGCCCATGCCTCAACTCGCCGCCTTCCCGAAAGCCTTCATGCAGGCGCTCTGCAAAGATGGTTCGATGACCCTTTCTCAGTGGATTGAATTGGCATCGCAATTGGATGTCGACGGTTTGGAATGGTACGCCGGTTTTTTGGAAATGGCCGATGAAAGCCAGTGGCCGCGATTTCGAAAGCAGGTCGAAGACCACGGCAAAGTCATTCCGATGATGTGCTGCTCGCCCGACTTCACGCACCCCGACGCAACTTTCCGCAATCAGCAGATCGAAAAACAAAAGCGCTGGATCGATATGACGCAAGCTTTGGGCGGAAGCTATTGTCGGGTGCTCAGTGGGCAGCGACGCCCTGAACTTAGTATTGATCAAGGCGTTCAATTTGCGGCCGATTCGATCTCCGCGTGCTTGCCCTATGCACAAGATCGCGACATCACTTTGATCATCGAAAATCACTACAAAGATGACTTCTGGGAGTACCCCGAGTTTGCACAAAAGATGGATGTATTCTGTCAGTTGGTCGACCGCATCGACCATCCCGCGTTCGGCGTCAATTATGATCCCAGCAACACTTACTTGGCCGGCGAAGACCCCGTGGCACTACTCAAACGCGTCTCGGATCGCGTCGTGACGATGCATGCCAGTGATCGATATCTATCCGAAGGCACCCTGGACGACCTTCGCCGCGAAGAGGGGGGCGCAACCGGCTACGCCAAGCGACTGCGTCATGGCGAAATCGGACAGGGCCTGAATGACTACGACGCGATTTTCAGCGAATTGCGTCGCGTCGGTTTCGATGGCTGGATCAGTATCGAAGACGGCGTGGACGGGATGGACCAGTTAGCCCGCAGCGTCGACTTTCTGAAGGGAAAGATCGCCCAATACTGGCCGCAGTGATCGCTACTTTGCGAATCGTTGCTTGGCCCAATTCTTAAACACACCTTGTGCTTGAGCGCCGTTGCCTGGAAAGCCGCCGTGTTGAACCATCCAAATCAAAACGATCCCCTTCTCAGGATGAACTTCCATGTTCGTCGCGCGTGCCCCACCGTGCCCGCGGCGGTAACAAAGAGCCCGCCCGCCTGCATGGGAAGTGGGAGAAAGTCGAATGAACAAACAGCAACCAATGCCGGAAAGATTCAGTCCGATGGTCTCGATTCTCGTTGTCCACATACCGCCGCTCTTGCTGCCACACACGGTAACAACCTAAACCGCTCGGACAACGTATTTTTGCCGAACAGATGACGGGCCCACTGC
>JABDKS010000910.1 GCA_013002105.1 Pirellulaceae bacterium
CTTGTGACGCGGCCCATCGAAGGGGTGACGCGCGATTGTCCCTGTACGCGCGATCCGGATGCCGGCTTGTATTTTCGCTCACTCGACGACGGCGGCCTGAAACTGGGTGCTTTCCAAAAGCGATCCAAGCCCTGGCAGATTGGCGATCAAGTGCCGGGCGATTTCGCGTTCGATCTGCTAGATCCGGATTGGCCCTACTTTGAAAAACCGTTCGTTGATCACGTGCATCGTTTGCGCGGAATCACCCGCGATGATGTCGTCAAGTTCGTCAACGGTCCAGAAGCATTCACTCCGGACAACCACTTCATCATGGGCCAGCCATTTTTGACCGAGGGGCTGTTTGTGTTGGGCGGATGGAATTCGGCCGGCATCGCTTGCAGTCCCGGCGCTGCAAAGTATGCAGTTGAATGGATTGACAACGGTGGGATGACGCTTGACTTGTCCAGCGTCGACATCCGCCGCTTCATGCCGTTTCAAAATGGACGCAAGTATCTGCAACAGCGTGTTAGCGAAGTGCTCGGCATCCACTATCAAATGGCGTGGCCAGGGCGACAAATGGAAACGTCGCGAGACGTTCGCTGGCCGCCGCTGTACGAGCAACACAAATCGCTGAACGCCTGTTTCGGCGAAACCGCTGGCTGGGAAAGGCCGCTGTTTTATGCACCGGAAGATCAACCGGCTGAGATCAAGTATTCGTTTTTGCGTCAGAACTGGCAGGACTACACGAACGAAGAAGTCAAAGCCTGTCGCCAGGAACTGGCATTGCTGGACCAGTCAACCTTCGCAAAGTATCGACTCCACGGCGCTGATGCGTTGATCACCTTGCAGCAGCTGTGCGGCGCCAACATCGACGTGCCGATCGGCAAAGCCATTTACACCGGGATGTTCAACCAGCGTGGGACTTTCGAAACTGATTTGACCGTGATTCGCGAAGCTGACAATTTGTTCTACATCGTCACCGCCACAGGACAACAACGGAAAGATTTTGACTGGATCTCGCGGCATCTTCCCCAACAGGGCGATGTGCAACTGGTCGATGGCACCGAAGACATCGCCGTGTTGTCAGTGATGGGACCACGAGCCCGAACAAAACTTGCGCCGCTATGCACGGTTGATCTTTCCGACGAAGCCTTTCAATTCGGCACGTCGCAAACGACCAAAATTGCTGGAGTGACGGTTCGAGCGATTCGCATTTCCTATGTCGGCGAACTGGGCTGGGAACTACATGTCGCCGCCAAAGACGCGATTGTGCTTTGGAACAGGCTGCAACCCATTCGTCCAATTGGTAACAACGCAATCTCGGCGATGAGGATCGAAAAGGGATATCGGGCGATGGGTCACGAGTTGTCGCCCGACGAAACGCCCTTGGAAGCAGGGCTCGGTTTCGCCATCGATTGGGACAAGAAATTCATTGGCAAAGACGCACTGGTTAAACAGAGAAACACCGGGGTCAGCAAACGTCTGGTCAATTTTGTGCTCGACAATCGCGACGTTGTGCTGTGGGGCGGCGAACCGATTCAATGGAATGGGATCGAAGTCGGCTATACCACGAGCGCCGGCTACAGCCCAACACTCGGCCGCAGTGTGGCGATGGGTTTCGTGCGCCCACCCGCGCCGTTGAAATCAGGCGGCTGGCCCGACGGCGAATTTTCGATTGTCAATCTGGGTCAGTCGTACCGAGCCAGCCCGACGTTGAAATCACCTTATGATCCGGAGCGGAAAAAAATTCTGCGCTAGTGGCGCCGCACAGGCATTTTCAGTTTAGCTGGCCTCAATCCCCCTCCCATTGGGAGGGTCGAAGGTGAGGAACGAGCCTTCGGGGAGGGTGATTTACACGGTACGATCTACGTGTGGCACAAAGTGAGGAGAGCCAGATTCAGGAAACGCTGCATGATTTGCGGGTGGTTGACCCGTCGGGTAACTTGACGCGTTGCGGTGTGCAATCTTCAGCTACCAAGCTAAATCAATAAAGATACTTGGTTCGCGAACCCGGCCCTTGGAGAACAACATGCGATTGCTAAAACTTGCCAGCTACATGTTGCTCGTT
>JABDKS010000980.1 GCA_013002105.1 Pirellulaceae bacterium
ATACGACATCGTCTTGCTGGACATCGGGCTGCCGGCGGTCGACGGCATCACCATTTGCCGCACCGTTCGTCATGAATTCCACGGGCCCATCGTCAAGTTGACCGCCCGCGGCGACGAGATCGACGAAGAGGTTGCGATGGAACTCGCGGCAGATGATTACATCGCCAAACCGGTCCGTCCTCGGGCGCTCCTGGCACGACTGCGGATGCATCTCAATCGGTCCGAGACACCCGTGGACCCCGGTGCACCTTCCAAGATCCAAGTGGACGCTCTAACGATCGACGCCGGCGGTCGAACAGTCCAATTGGACGACCGACCGATTACTTTGACAACGGCCGAATTTGATCTGCTCTGGCTGTTGGCCGAAAACGCCGGACAGGTCGTATCGCGAGAACAGATTTATCAACGGTTGTTGGGTATCCGATACGACGGCCTGGATCGCTCGATTGATCTGCGCGTCTCGCGTCTACGAAAAAAACTGGGAGACGACCCCAATCATCCGCAAAGAATCAAATCAGTTCGTGGAGTCGGGTACATCTTGGCTCGACAAACATGACTCGGCTCTTTCTGCGATTGTATTTCGGCGTCGTCGTGATCTTGATCGCCGCTTGGCTGATTCAAGGCTATCTATTTCGCACCCGCAGTGAAGCAGACAACATTCGGGTCGTTGAACGTGCACTCGGCGGCGGAGCGAGGTTGGCACGTCAGTCGTACATTCAGGCCCCCGCGGATCGCAAAGACGCCGCACTTGCGGAAATCGCTGCACGATTCGATTACCCGGTTCGGATCGTCCCGATTGACGACCGCCCCATGTATGAAGCGAATCGCGCGCGATTGCTACGCGGTGATCCCATCTTGTACTACGACTTCATCCTAATCGGTCTGGACGACGACAGTCACCTGATGGAACTCGGGCCACTGCCCCAGTTTGTCGGGCCGAGCCAAACTGAATTGACCATTGGATTCGGAGCGATCTTTGCCTTAGCCGCTGCAGCCATCGCTGTGCTCTTACGACCAGTTGCATCGCAACTACGCGACGTCGAACGAACCGCAACAGCGATCGCCGCGGGTGATCTCTCGGCGCGAATCGAAGAAAAGGCGTGGCGTCGGACACTCCCGTTGGCCAGTGCCTTTAACTCGATGGCCGAGCGAACCGAAACACTGTTGCAATCCCAACGTGAATTGCTGCAAGCCGTCTCGCACGAACTTCGCACTCCATTAGCCCGTATTCGATTCGCAACCGACCTGATCGAGACCTCCAAAACGTCCGAGGAACGGACACAGCGGTTGGAGGCGGTTGATAAGGCAACACAGAAGTTGGATGACTTGGTTGGCGAACTGCTTACCTACGTTCGCCTTGATTCCGAAACCTCCCATGCCGAATCGGAACAAGTCGAGTTTGTTTCGTTGTTAAGCGATCTGATTGCGATTCACGCGCCGTTGCACGGTGACGTGCACTTTGCCATCGCGGCGGAAAGCGAAAACCTACGCGTCGACGCCGATCGTGTCAGTCTGTCACGTGCCATCGGCAACCTTCTCAGCAACGCCGGTCGGTTCGCAACCTCACGCGTCACGGTTGCCGTGTCGCAAAAAAACAACCACATCGCGATCACCGTCGACGACGATGGCGAAGGGATCCCCGAGTCGGATTGGAAACGTGTCTTCGAACCCTTCGTCCGGCTGGAAGACTCCAAAGGCCGCGGGTCGGGACTCGGGTTAGCGTTGGTACAGCGAATTGCCCTGCGGCAAGGCGGTGACGTCACAGTCAGCAAGAGCCCACTGGGCGGTGCCCGATTTGAAATCAACCTACCGATTTCGCCGTTACCGACCTAGCAGCCTCGCCGTAACCCGCTGGGCATTCTCGCCGTAACCCGCTGGGACCCGATGCGATCGAACGAAGAATTTTTGCCCTACGACTAACGGCCCGAACGGTGCAACGATAAACTATCCGTACCACTTGGAAACAAGGCTCGTTGGAAACAAGGCTCGGACCCTACCAACGCACCCACTTGATACTCAACCTATCCACATCCAGCACCCATCCAAACCATCATGTCCCTATCGCTCTCGCTGCGTCATCTGATCTTTACGTTGTGTTTGGCCAGCCTATTGCTAACGACCAATCCTGCGGCGGCCGAAGTTTTTGAATTGCGGACCTATACAACAAACGAAGGCAAGTTGGATAACTTGCACGCACGATTTCGTGACCACACGGTCAAACTCTTTGAAAAACATGGCATCCGATCGCTTGGCTATTGGGTGCCGACCGATGGGGAAGCCACCAAGAACACTTTGATCTACGTGATCGCACACAAAGATCGGGACGCCGCAAAAGAATCGTGGAAGGCCTTCATCAATGACCCGAATTGGAAAGCGGTTCACAAAAAGTCGGAAGCCGATGGCCCGATTCTCGCCAAAGCTCCGGAATCGGTGTACATGCGACAAACGGATTACTCTCCCGAGTTTGCCAACGAGAATCAAGGCAACGACGGCGTCTACGAACTACGGATCTACAAAACCGGCGAGGGAAAACTCGACGGCCTGGATGCCCGGTTCCGTGATCACACGATCGAGTTATTCAATCGCCACGGGATCGAGTCGGTTGCCTATTGGCATCCCACCGAGTCACCCGACAGCGACGACACACTGATCTACTTGGTTCGTCACGACAGTCGTGATGCGGCCAAGACATCGTGGAAGGCATTTGGTGCCGACCCCGACTGGAAAAAGGCTGCCAAAGAATCGCAAATTGACGGCAAGTTTCTACGCGAGCGCCCGACATCGATCTACATGAAACCGACCGACTATTCGGCTTGGAAATAGTGACCACGGCGGTCACACTTCGATCCAGTCCAAACACTCCAGTGCTAGCTAGGCCGTTGCGGCAACCGACTATTCGACGCGACACTGCGTAGGCGACCCTGCTGCGATCGGCCCAATCGGGGGTGGCACTGGTCTGCCCGGCGGATCCAGCTATCTGATCTGCCTGTCCGATTTGCTCCGGTGACACTATTCTCTCGGTTGATTGTCTGCTCCCAGCGACGTCCAAAGACTTCGATGATGGATCCGCGGCGTCCCGTTTTCATTGGTTCATTGAGTGATTCATGTTTATTCTCCGGTCGATACGTTTGCTTGGTTGGAGCCTCGCTGTCCTGCTGCTGACTAGCTGCCTGCATGCGCAGGAGATGAAACTACAATCCGCCACCGGTACGGATTTTGAATCATTAAAAAACCAGCTTTCCCAAAGCCAACTGTCTGAAGAAGAGAAAACTCAGATTCAGGAAGTCCTGGCCCTGGGCGAGAAACAAGCCAACGAAGCGGCGACCAAAACAGCTGCGACCGCAGCTAAACAGGCGGCGCTCGATACAATCAAACAGCGCGTCGCCGACTATCAGGACGAATTGGAGCAACTCAAGGATGTCGACACGGCACCGATCGCAGCAGGATCGTTGCCCGAACTGGAAGCTGCACTGGCACAAATAGAATCCGAGTTAGCGGCTTCGCAACAAGCAGTCACAGAGGCCGACACGGCAATGGCTCAGGCGTCGCAACGACGGCGCGATGGCGAGAGCGAATTGGCACTGTTGCAAAAACAAGTTGCCCCGCAAGCAAATCAAGTCGCCGCGGCGGAGGCGGACTCATCACTCGCAGCGACTGCCAAGCGTGCTGAAATATCGGCAGCAGAATCGTTGTTGCAAGCCCGAATTGCTGATTTGAAAACCGAATCCGCACTCATTGACGCCGAGCAAGCGGCCGGGCTGCCCCAATTGCTGCGCGACTTGCGAGCGAAACAGGCCGAAATCAAACAGCGACAATACGATTCGGTCAAAGCAGCCGTGGAAGCCGAGCGAGCCAAGGATGCGGCACTGCGTGTTCAAGCGGCGGAGAACCAACTGCTAGAGCTACATGAGGCACTCAAGCCAATCGGCCAGCAGAACCAAGAGCTTGCAACGCTTAATCAGAAATTGACCAAGGAAATCGAAGCAAACGAAGTCACCCTGGCGACACGATCCGCGCGGCTGACCGAAATCAAGAACGCTTTTGAGCAGGCGGAAACACGTGTTGCGACGGTTGGTTTGACTGACGCGGTCGGCGCGCTGCTACGAAACTTGAAAGAGAGCCTGCCTAATATCGCGGTTTATCGGCTCCGATCCAAAGAGCGACAACCGCTGATCAACGATGCGCAATTCGACCTGATCGACTTGACCGATCGTCGAAACGCGCGGTTGGACGTAACGATCGCCGCCTTGCTGCGAAATGCACCGACACCGTTGTCGTCCCGAGAGCGTGATGAACTGGCGGCCGAGGCAAGAACATTACTGGAGCAACAACGAACCGAGTTCTTGGATCCGGCGATTCGTAGTCAGACCGCTTTCTTTAATTCGTTAGTTTCTCTATCGACGACCGAAAAACAGATTGTCGATCTGGTCGACCATGCGACGCTTTATGTCAACGAGCGCGTCCTGTGGATTCGTAGCACGGCACCGCTGTACACACAGTTGGTCCCGGACGAGGACGAATGGTGGTTCCTACATCATGAATGGTGGACACAGGTACCCGACAAAGTCGTTTCGGAAGTGAGCGGTCGCATTGTGCTCTGGGTTCTTGCCTCGATTTTCTTGATCGCCCTCGTGCGATTTCGTTTTCGACTCCGCGAAGAAATCCGTACGATCGGAATCGAAGCCAATCAATCGCATCAGATCAGTTTTGTCCCAACACTGAAGTCCCTGTTGCTGACGGTCGCTACGGCAGCCCCGATTCCGTTAGTGTTCGGATTCATTGCTTGGCGTTTTGGTGCGGTCGCTGGAAATGATCGCGCGATGATGGCTTTGTCGCAGGCTGCCAGTACCGTCGCATACGCCTACTTTCCCATTGAATTGCTTCGTCAAGTCTGTCGTCCCAAAGGATTGGCGGAATCCCATTTTGGGTTCGCCGCCAAACCCGTCAGCAAACTTCGACGCAACCTGCGTTGGTTTCTCGCGATCACGTTGCCCCTGCTGATCACCGCTCGATTCCTGAGCGTGGGCGGTTCGGGGTACGGACGTTACACCTTGGAACGCTACTTTTACCTCGCGGCATTGGTCGCATTGACCGTGTTGATCGCACGGGTGTTGCATCCCAAACGTGGAATCTTTGCCGACTACTTGCACGTCCACCCCAACGGCTGGAGCAACCGTCTCTCTTACATCTGGTATCCGCTAGGTGTTGGGATTCCAATCGCGCTGGGCATTCTCTCAGTCGTCGGATACCACTTCACCAGCCAACAACTCGGCTGGCGAATTTTTCGATCGCTGGGACTGTTGGCATTGCTGGGCCTGCTGATGCTATCCATTCTGCGATTGGCCATGGTGCATCGCCGAAAATTGCGGATCGAACACGCGAGAAAACGAAGTTCGACGGAAACACCTGCCGGTTCGACGGAAATTCCGCAGTCATTGTTACAGGAATCACCCACGGAGTTGCATTCGCAAATGAACCAAACTCAGCGTGTGTTAAAAATGGCGCTGATGACCATTGCGATACTGGGGATGTGGTTCATTTGGCAAGACGTCCTACCGGCACTGGAACAATGGACGCTTTGGCAATCCACCAGCACGATCACCGAAGTCGTGACCACCGACGACGGCGAGTCAATCGCGCGGACGCGTGATGTTCCCAACAATATCACGATCGGCAATGCAGGCTTAGTTGTGCTGATCTTGTTTTTGACCGTCGCCGCAGTACGTAATCTGCCCGGGCTGTTGGAGTTCGCAATATTACGACAGTTGCCGCTGGACAATTCGATTCGTTATGCGATCACGTCGTTGGCATCGTACGCGATCATCATGATCGGGATGGTCGTCTCCTGCAAAATCTTGGGCCTGCGCTGGCAACAGATTCAATGGATGGCCACCGCGTTGACCTTTGGACTGGCGTTTGGACTGCAAGAAGTCTTCGCAAACTTCATCGCCGGCATCATCATTTTGTTCGAGCAACCGATTCGCGTGGGCGACGTCGTCGAAATCGACTCAGTGACGGGCGTCGTGACCAAGATCCGAATTCGGGCAACAACAATTACCAGTTGGGAACGCAAAGACTTCATTGTCCCCAACAAGGACTTTATCACCAGCAAGGTATTGAACTGGACACGGTCCGACGAGGTGTCGCGCGTGGTAATCGATGTCGGCATCGCCTACGGGTCGGACACCGATTTGGCGAGGGACCTACTGGTACAGGCAGCCAAAGGTCATCCCTATATATTGGAGGACCCACCGACGATGGCGTTCTTTACCGGGTTCGGCGACAGCAGCTTGAACTTCACCTTGCGAGCTTTCATCAATACCTACGAAAATCGCTTCTATGTCTTGCACGATCTGCACACCGCGATCGATCGCTCGTTCCGACAGGCAAACATCGAAATCTCGTTCCCGCAACGTGATCTACATCTACGGACGGTACCCGAGCCGATCCGCCGCGAACTAGAATCAAGAAGTAACGATTCTGCCGACATCGATTCCTCACCAGGTGACCCACGTGGCTAATCGACTGCGACGATTGATCCGACCGAGGCGTTCCCGTCCTGGCACTGCACCGGGAACAATTCTGGTTGACAAAAATGCTCCGCCACCGAGTATCGATGTTTTTCAATTCAATCGTGACAATGTCGACCGCGCAGAAGGAATCTCCCCGTCCGAAATTCCGCCGTTGAGTGATGACGTGGTCACGTGGGTCAACGTCGTTGGGCTTGGTGACGCCCACGTCATCGAAGCCATTGCGGATCGCTTCGACATCCACGATCTTGCCCTGGAGGATGTGGTCAACACGCACCAACGTCCCAAAATGGAACAGTACAGCGATCATCTGTATGTCGTGTTGCGAATGCCCAACGACAGCGACATCGCTGATTTGGAGCAGGTCAGTATTTTTCTTGGCAAAAACTACGTTCTGACTTGGCAGGAAGCCGACGGAGACTGCTTTCAGCCCATCCGCGAGCGATTACAGTCCAAAACACGACTCGTCCGAAAGCATGGAGCCGACTTTCTCGCTTACGCATTGATTGACTCCATCATCGATTCGTTTTTTCCAGTACTCACACGATATGGCGAACGATTGGATGCCATCGAAGATCGCGTGACGTCGGCCAATGCGGGATACAGCGTCGTCCAAAGTTTGCATCAAATCCGTTCGGATCTTCGAACGTTGCGACGCAGCACTTGGGCTCATCGCGACGTCGTTCGTAATCTGATGTCCACCGAAGACGATTTGCTGACCGAGATGACATTGTTGCATTTGCGGGACGTTTCAGATCACACGGTTCAATTGGTCGAATTGTTCGAAAGCAGTCGCGACAGCTGCTCGGATTTACAAGATCTTTATATGTCGGCCGTCAGTTTGCGTACAAACGAAGTCATGAAAGTCCTGACGATTATCGCAACGATTTTTATCCCGCTGGGATTTATCGCCGGCCTGTACGGGATGAATTTTTCTTACGACGCATCGCCGCTGAACATGCCCGAAACTCAATGGTACTTCGGTTATCCGATGGCGATTGTTCTGATGGGCAGTGTCGCATTTGCCATGCTCGCGTTCTTCTACCGTCGCGGCTGGATCGGATCGGACAATGGCAAAGATTTGCCGTAGTTTCAGTCACTCAAAAAATGATGACACAGACGGTACGATCACTGACTCCGCAATATCGTAATCGTGTCCCTTTCGATTTGCCGCCAAATTCAATTTCATCCGCCATCAACTTCGCATCCCGAGAATCCTATGCCTGAGCGTCGATGGGCCTGCTGCCTCTTCGTTTTTCTTACCACCCTGTTGCCAAGCAATGCCCAAGACGAACTGGGGACGCACGGATTTGCAAATTCCGGTGACATCCAAATTCACTACGTGACCAAGGGTGATGGCCCGCTCGTGGTGATGCTGCACGGCTTCCCCGATTTTTGGTACACGTGGCGAAATCAGATGCCCGCACTGTCCAAACATTTTCAAGTCGTTGCGATCGATCAGCGCGGATACAACAAAAGTGGCCAACCGCAAGGCGTGGAAAATTATGCGATGCCAAAACTGGTCGGCGACGTCAAAGCGGTAATCGAACACTTTGATCGTGACAAAGCCATTGTGGTCGGTCACGACTGGGGCGGTGCGGTTGCCTGGTCGTTTGCAATGGCTCATCCAGACATGACCGACCGTCTCGTGATTCTTAACTTGCCACATTTGGCGAATCTATCGCGAGAACTGGCCAACAATCCCGAGCAACAAAAGGCCGCGGCGTACGCGAGACACTTTCAAACGCCCGCAGCCGCCAAAACGCTTAACGCACAAGGTCTGACATTCTGGGTCCGAGATGCCGCCGCTCGACCCAAGTACGTCGAAGCGTTTGAGAGATCTTCGTTTGATGCAATGTTGAATTACTACAAAGCCAACTATCCGCGTGAACCCTACGACGCCCAACCAGAGATCGACTATCCACAAGTCCGCTGTCCGGTATTGATGTTTCATGGATTAAAAGATACGGCGCTGCTGCCCGGTGCATTGAACAATACATGGAAATGGATCGACAACGAACTGACGCTAATCACGTTGCCCGAGGCCGACCATTTTGTTCAGCACACCGCGGCCGACAAAGTGACCCAAAAAATGATCGCCTGGTTACTCCAAACGCAGTAGCAGTCACCTCCTCGTAGAACGGACTTCAGTCCGTTACCAGCACACTGATCGCTAATTGGTCCATCAATCTCCGCGGTCTCCATCGCGAAACTGCAAGACACACAACCACCATTCCGTACCAACAGGCATCTGCGAATCGATAAGACAGTCACGTCGTAGAACGGACTTCAGTCCGTTACCAGCCGCCTGCGCTTCAATTGTGTTCATCAACCACCCCACGGTCGACACCGCGACTCCTCGACGCGTCACATGATCCAACCGCAGCGTTACAACTCGATACAAAAACACACCGTGTCAACAAGCATGTCCTGATCGATAATCGCGACCATCACAAGATTCGGCCCATCGTACCAGACCATCCCGCTTGACCTCTGTCGCAACTTCTATCGCTCGACGACACGACCTGGATGCCCTGCGTGCGATCGCAATGCTGCTGGGAATCGTCCTGCACGGTTCGCTTTCGTTCATTGACTTACCGGCCGAAGCATGGCCGGTACACGATGTCAAAACCCATGTTGGATTCGATGTCTTCATGGGCATGGTCCACGGATTTCGGATGCCGCTGTTTTTTTTGATCAGCGGATTTTTTACCGCGATGTTGTGGAGAAAACGAGGACTATTGGCGTTAATTGAACATCGCCTGAAACGGATTGCGTTGCCACTGGTGATCGGCATGTTCACGATCGTTCCACTATTGTGGTTTGTTGCGATCACGCTCTCGATGATGGGCGCTACAGAACACGCGAAGACCAACCAGGCGACTGCAAAAGCCAACCCGGGTCGAACAATCGACGCAGATATTTGGGTGGAGTACTCCCAACCACCGCAAACCGTCAACGCGATCAAAATCGCCGATACCGATCATCCGCTGACGCCTGTCTCGCTGCCGTCGGGTGGTCCGTTGATTGATAACGACGGTCCGACCCGCATGGTTCGCACGCCCGATGAAACCGCAAGCACCGCACAGCAGGATTGGTCCGGGATCGTTGGTTTAATCATCTTGTTGGGCGTCATCCCCGTTTTTCATCATCTCTGGTTTCTCTGGTTTTTGTGTTGGCTGGTCGCTGCTTTTGTCTTCTACGCAAAACTATTGGACGTATTTCGATGGCGACATCTCTCGCATCGGTGGATCGTATCGCCAAAGCGGTACGTGTGGTTGCTGCCGCTGACCCTGCTGCCACAAGCGTTGATGGGTTTGCTCTATCCGGTATTCGGCCCCGATACCTCGCCGGGCATTCTTCCGCTGCCACATGTATTGTTTTACTACGCCATCTTCTTTTTCTTCGGTGCGATGTACTTCGACTGCGACGACGCGACAGGACGACTGGGTTGCCGATGGAGAATCACCCTGCCGATCGCGCTGTTGGTTGTTTTTCCGATCGGCTACGAGGCCGCCAAGGGTGTACTTGTCGGAGAGTGGTTGGGCGACGACTTGGAACGCCCTGTTTCAGTCATCATGCAAGTCTTGTATGTATGGCTGATGACATTCGGTCTGATCGGTTTGTTTCGCGAACGCATGTCCGGCGAAAGCAAGGTCATGCGTTACGTCTCCGATTCCTCGTACTGGCTTTACCTCACCCACCTGCCGCTGATTTTCATCCCCCAGTTTTTCGTTCGGAACTGGGATCTACCCGCCGTCGTCAAGTGCGTGCTGGTCTGTGTTGTGACCAGCGGCGTGTTACTGATCAGTTACCAGTTGTTTGTTCGCTACACGCCGATCGGAACACTTCTCAATGGGCCTCGCAAGCCCACAACACCTGAGCCGGCCGTAACTACCGCACAGATGACGTAGTAGCAGAGGGCAATCACAGGCAGCACGCACGATGATGCGATGAACTGTCTGCGCGTTGCAGTACAGCCATTCCCGATGTGCGTGATTCCGATCAGAGACACGTGTACCGCGCTTGCCATTGGCTAAACGCCCGCCGAGACAACGGTGCTGGCACGAACGTGCGTGTCGCCGTGGGACAATCGACGGCGAAACTTCAAATGACGCCGACGGGTGGCTTCGACCATCAAGCTCCACGCCCTGGCCGTCATTCGGTATCGAATCAGATAGTGCCAATACCAGTTGCTTTTCTTGTACAGATAAGACATCGCCAAGTAGGGCGCGACCGCTCGCCAATCGTCCGGGCGCCGCCGCCAGATGGATGCGTGCGAAAACAATCGATGGTAGCACTTCTCGTAGCCTGCCTGTAGTTGATCTGCGGACATTCTCGCAGGCTCAAAAACGACGTGCGCGGTATCGTACAAATCCCAATCGCGATGCAAAATTCTCCCTGCGTTTTCCATCTGTCGGTACAGCGGCGTGTTGGGATACGGCGTCAAAAGATGGAACGTCGCGCACTCCAACCGATTTTCTTCGACCCAGTCGATCGTTTGATCGAATACTTCGGGCCCGTCGTGGTCAAACCCCAAGACAAAGCTTCCGTTGACTTGAATCCCCAGGTCATGAAACAACGCCACTCGCTTGGCGTATTCCTCCGGACTAGGACTTTTCTTCTGTTGATCGACAATGTTCTGCTCGTTCAACGACTCGAATCCGACGAAGACGCCAGTGCATCCCGCCATCGCCATTGCCCTGACCGTTGCCGGATCGTCGGCCACATCGATCGATACCGCGGCACTCCAGATTTTCTCCATCGGTTCAATCGCGCGACATAGCTCGCGTAAATACTCCGGTCGCGAGCCCAAGTTGTTGTCGGTAAAAACCGCGTATGGTTGATCGTCCTCCAGCCACTCATCGACAATCTGTTCGGGCGACCGCATGTGATACGGCATGTGCAGGCCCTCGGTTGACAAATAACAAAACCCACATCGACTGTGACACCCGCGTGTCGCAATCAAGCTGGTCGTGGTGAGAAACGATTCTTTGGGCAGCAGGTCTCGCCTTGGCGGCGGGTCGTCGCGATAAGGAGTCCTGAACGATCCGCGATACTCGTCCTGCAACGAATCGCTATCGATATCCTGTAAAATCTTGCTCCACACCGACACGCCCTCACCGATCGCCATCACGTCGCAATGCGGACGAACTTCGTCGGGGCACGACAAGACATGCAATCCGCCAAACACAACGATCGCACCGCGTTTGCGAAACCAGCGTGCCAGTTCATAAGCCCGTTTGGCAAAGGTCAAATGAACGGTGATGCCAACGACCGACGGAAACGGGTCGACCGGCGGCGGACCTTGCAGCAAATTTTCGTCCCAATAAGACGCGTCCCAGTGTGCGGGTGTCGCCCCGGCTATCGAGGTCAGTGCCAGTGTCGGCGTCAGCACATGTTTGCCAAAACTGGCATGGGGATCTTTGGGATAGAACGGATTGATCAGCAACGCCCTGCGCGGTGATATCGCAGTGGGCCGAAAATTTTCATCCAGGTTGGGCGGCGTCGTAAAACAACGCGGTAGTTTCCGTGTACCCAAGTGCTCGCCCCGTCAATGTGTGGATCGGCCAGCGCGAACATCTCCAATGGGACATACCATTTGCATTGTCATCCGGCCGAGTATTGATTGGTTGGGAGTCTGGTACGATTGAATCTGCAGCAAAGTTCGCGAGAATCGACTTGCCGCCGCCATTGGGGCGTAACTGATCGCCAAGAAGATCGAATCGGCATCGTTCCAATGTACACATCGCCATGCGCTGTTGGGGTAAAATGCGGCGAGGCCTTCTCCAATCAAATTCTTAGCCCCGCCGTGTCGCTTGTGTTGGACACTCTCACATAAGTCAGGCCGTCGATCGAGTGACCGCCCACGCATGATCATCGTCGCCTGCATCTTCTCGTTTTTTATATCCCTTGTCAGTTTGCTTGGCCTTTGGATGGGGCTCAGCCGCGGTACCATCGCTAGACGAGCTTGCATATTCTTAGTCGGAACAGCCATTCTCGGGGTTTTGTTATGCCTGGGCATCGGTGAATGGGAGGCCGAATGGCTGCTATTGGTCGCGATGCTTGCCGGCATGAATGCATTGATCGCCGGTGGTCTGAAACTGCGCGGCCTACGTATCGCACATACTTCTGAAGTTCGCGACGAAGCGGCGGTGGAATTGCAGTTCTCACTGTTTCAGCTGATGACTGTGACAACCATCATTGCCGTGTTCCTGGCAACCGGCCGAGCCCTTGGCAATGGCATGACCACCGATCTGTTATTCGCTTTTGCTTGCGCGCTGACATTTGCTTTCGTCGCCACTTGCCTGCTCTGGAGCGTCCTGTCGACCTATGCCGTGCATACACGGATCGCATCGGGGTGTTTTGTTGTTACGTTTGCCGCCTGCGTCGCGTACTACGTCATGGAGGTCGCCGCGATCGATCCCGGCGAAATCTGGTTCACAATCGTCATCTTGTTCGGGTCAATACTCGCCGGGGCGCTGATGCTGGTCCGCATGCGTGGCTATCGATTAGTCCGATACAGAGCGATCGCGTCCGAAACGTCTTGATCGTGGACGGATCAATCCGCGATTGGGAATTGAATTTCCGTCACGTACTTGTTTGGGTTTCCCTTAAAAATCATCCCGGGTCCTTTCAGATAGACTTCGCGGGTGGGCGACTGAACTGCGATCTGATTGTCTTGGACGAATTGGCACATCACCGCGTAAGAATTCTTCAATTCTGAGTAGGGACCATGATGCAACAGTGACAAACATTTGCCGCCTGATAATTCACGAACCTGCACATCGTCGGTCGATTCGCCTTTTCGAATCGGCATGCAGACTTCGTAGTCCGCATCGTTTTCGCGATACTCGCTGTCATAACACAGCATCATCGGCTTGCCGCAAATATGCCGCCCAAATTGCCGCCCGATTTTTTTAAAACCTGCACCACATTCGCTGTACTTTCCGCGCATTCGAACACCGGCGATCAGTACTGGCTCGGCCAACTTTTCCTGAACCGATTCGTTGGTATCTGACATTGGGACTAGTTCCTCGGCTCAAACAAAAAGTTCATCGATCGCGCCCGTGCTATCTCCATGCGACGACACGTCGACACCGACACCCTTTAATAGGCTCAGCCAAAGATTACAGAGTGGCGTTCCCGGCGGTGCGACCAGATGTCGGCCATGGTGAACGCCTGCTCCACCTCCGGTGATCAACGTCGGGCAATTGGTGAGGTAGTGAATCGAATTGATGTTGCTGCCGAAACTCAGCGACAGATGGTCGAACAGACTGCTGCCGTCCACCTCTTTGGAGGCCTTCAGCTTGTCAATGAAGTACGCCAGCAACTCCGATTGCTTCTCATCACGCAATTGCGACACCTGCTGTCGCTCGCCCGATGTGTAGTGGCTCATATTGTGACCGGTGATCGTCGCTCCAAGGCTCTTGATAAAATTTTCGACCGGCTGACGATACGTCATCACGCGGGTCGAATCGACTTGCATTGCAGCCACCATCAAGTCATACATCACTTTGACCTCTTCGTACCCGACAACCTCGCCGACCGGCGGTTCGACTCGATCTGTAGGTTGCTTTTTTGGGATATCCAACCATTGCTCTTCTTTGGATAGTCGTGTCTCAATCCCACGGATCGACTCCAAATACTCGCTCAACTTGTCGGTATCCGTTTTGCTCAAGCCGCGACCAACCGATTTCGCATCTTCCAAAACGGTATCCAGGATGCTGCGTTGCTTCGTCAACATCGCTTGCCGTTGCTCCAGCGGTATTTTTTCGTCTGAAAACAACTTGTGATAGGCGGCAACCGGATTGTTCAGACCGGCAATCGGTTTGCCTTGGCGATTCCAAGCCAACGAGAGCCCTGGTCCGTGACCCGAACTGCCGGCATCTTCGCAACCAAGTTGCAGCGACGTGAATCGCGTCTCGCGACCAAATACGTCGGCGGCCACCTGATCAGCCGATACCGTATTGTGAAAACTTTGTCCCGGTTCGGCGTATCGATTCGCACCCGTCAAATAAAACGTGCTGCCCCAATGAGCCTCGTTGTTGTACTGGTTCGTCAAGTTTTGGATGACCGTAAAATCTTTCTTGTGCCTGGCAAGTGGTTCCAATCCAAGTGGTAGCGGGTAGTCCGCGCCAGTTGCGTTGACATCAGGAAACCAAGTCTCGCGTGTGACACCAAAACCAAAGCCGATGAAAATCATTCGCTTGGGTGGTGCTACCGGCGCCGCGGCAGCCGCGAACCGCCGCCAACCCAGAGACTCCAACATCGGCAAGGCTACCAGCGCGGTACTGCTTCGCAGAAACCCACGTCGTTGAAGCGTTGGTTGTTTGACTTGCGGTCGATTCATGTTCGCGGTTCCTTAGCAAGCCGAGACGTCATCGTGACTCGGCGGATCAGCGGGACAAACGGGAAGTTATAAAACGTATCAAAAGAAATATTGTTATTCGTGTGACTCATCGCTTGCTGGCGAATTCGTCAGACTGAACCAAGCCATGGATGAACCCTCGAAATCGGCGATCGTTATCTGCCGCCGACTGCGCAATCTTCGCTGCCAATTCCGCATCTGAAAATGCGAACGGGCGGCCCAGACCATATGCAATCAGTGATTCCGTCAAACCTTGCGAAAACGCATTTTCAACTTTGGCAACTTGATCACGCAGCTCAAAATAGTTCGCGAACATTGCTCCTCCTGGTAGTTTCCCACTCGCATCGATGGGAAACGACACCACTTTGTTGCCCGCTTTCTTTTGTGTGGCGGCCACCATTTCTTGATCACGCCATCGACCCGCGGCGTCGAAATTTTCGAGACCGTAGCCGATCGGATCGATTTTGCGATGGCATTGGGCACATTGCGGTTCCTCCATGTGCGCCGATTGCAGCTTACGAGCCGGCAACATCTTGTCGGCCAACCGGCTCAGCTGGGGCACGTTGGCAGGAGCTGGTGGCGGCGGATCGTGCAGAATCTTTCGCATCACCCAGGCACCTCGCTCCACCGGCGAAGACCGTTCACCGTCGGAACCCATCGCTAATACAGCAGCCGTTGCCAACAAGCCTCCGCGTGGAGAGTCCGATGGCAAGTTGACGCGGCGAAAATGGTGACCTTTTACGCCGTCGATACCGTAATAGTTTGCCAGCAAGTCATTGATCACGACAAAATCCGACTTCAGCAATTTGCCAATTCTCAAATCGTCGTCGATCAAAGTGGCAACGGTGTGGTACACCTCGTTCCTTGCCGCCGCCTTGACGCTCTCGTCAAACTCTCCGTACCGGCGGTAATTGAACTGAAAGAAATCGAGTCGCTCCATCTGCAACCACTGATGTGTGAACCCGCTGACAAATTCCCATGCCTTGGGGTCACCAAGCATACGATCCGTTTGAGCTCTTAGCACCTTCGACCGACTGAGCCTTCCCTGTCGGGCCACCCGATAGAGTTCCTCGTCCGGCGGCCCGCTCCACAAAAAATAGGAAAGTCGAACGGCAAGCTCCAAGTCGGTCAGTCGTTTTTTGTCCTGACCACCGACCGGTTCCGACAAATACAAAAAGCTGGGCGATGCCAGAATGACCGCCAGTGGTTCTTGGATCGCTTGGTGAAACGCGTCACCCGACTGACGACGAAACTGATAGAGCGCAAACAG
>JABDKS010000671.1 GCA_013002105.1 Pirellulaceae bacterium
TTGTCCATACGATCCAATGACGATGGTTGTGCACGCAAATCGTTCACGATGCGCGGTCACAGTTCACCATTGATCCATCACCCTGGCTGAATGCTTGCCATGACGCGGTTGGCGACGGCAGCGGACACGAACACCGCCGTTAGCGGGATTCAGAACGGGGCAATCGTCTTATCGCAAACCGCTGGCACGTCATTTGCAATGAAGGTTTGAGCCAGATTTCACGGGCAGTGGGCCGGCTAGGGTTCCGGGGCGCGAGTAAGGCGATCGAAGTGCGACGGGGGATGCGGGCAGAGCATGCGATGGGCAACCACAGAGGCACCTGTGGAGATTGATGCGGATTGCATACAACCTTCCTTTCCGATTTTTGGCTCATTGACGTCCGCAGGCGAGTTTTGGCATGACATTTTGCGTTGGTATCAAGGTAACCGAGGGGATTGTGGCACTTGCCGACACTCGCATCGTCAAGGGCAGCGAGCAGGTCAACAAGCAAAAACTTGCGGAGTTTCAGCACGCCGGTCAATCGTTGTTCACGATGACCAGCGGTTTGCGGTCTGTGCGTGACAAAACGCTAACCTACGTCGATGAGTCGCTGAGAAACGAAGAATTAAATCGAGACCGCTTGTACCAGTTTGTCAATCTTTTCGGAGATCAACTCCGCCGCGTGAAAGCGGAGGACGGTCCGTCACTGGCAGCTACCAACCATACATTTAATTTGCACGCGATCATCGGTGGACGTCTGTCTGCCGATGACAGCCCACAATTGTTTTACGTTTATCCCGAGGGCAACTGGGTCGAGGCTGCCGTCGATTCACCCTATTTCGTGATCGGTCGTACCTATTATGGCAAGCCAATTTTGGATCGGTTGTTGCGTTACGAAACGCCACTATGGTCCGCCGTTGCACTCGCCCTGCTGGCGTTCGACGCGACACGCACCAGCGTGACCGATGTGGACTATCCCATCGACATTGCTGTGTTGGGCAACACGGACACCGCTCCGAGGTTTCAGCGATTCACCGAGGCCGATCTGGCCCAAACCACTGACCACTGGACGCAAGCACTAACACAATCGCTCGCCAATCTGCCAATGCAGTGGGCGTCATCTCTCCTTCAAAACCCAAACTAGCCAGATAACTGATGACTAAAATTCAAATCGGAAGTACGCTCCAGTACGACGTGCAACAAACAACCACTTTTTTGTTCAAGATCGCGGCTGGCTGGACGTCGCGTCAGAGTGTTCATGACGAACAGCTGAACTTTGATCCTGTTGTGCCAGTCGAAGACAGTCAGGTTGGGGTGGAAGGAAACCGTTTGCATCGCGTCGTCGTCCAGCCATGTCAATTGTCGATCAACTATCAAGCGACTGTCGAAGTGACACCCGAAATCGAGCGGCCTACGGAAATTGGCGAATCGCCGGTCGCTCAAATGCCGCCCGATGTGTTGACGTATCTGAACCCAAGTCGGTATTGCGAAAGCGATCTCTTGGGACGCTTCGCATTCGAGGAGTTTGGAAATCTGGATCGTGGTTTCAGCCGTGTCCAGTCGATCTGTGACTGGGTGTTCGAGCATTTGGACTACACCCCCGGTAGTACGAATGCAACCACGACGGCTGCTGACGTGTTGTTGCAACGAACGGGCGTATGCCGCGACTTCGCGCATTTGGCAATCTCCCTATGCCGCGGTATAGGCATCCCGGCACGGTACGTTTCTGGCTATGCGGTCGATCTACAGCCGCCCGACTATCACGGGTTCATGGAAGCATTCCTTGACGGTCAGTGGTACCTGTTCGATCCAACACGATTGGCGTCAACGATGGGATTGATACGTGTTGGCGTGGGTCGCGACGCCGCCGACGTCGCGTTTTCGACGTTCACCGGCTCTGCGAAACTGATCAATAAAGAAGTCTGGGCAGATTTTCAACAGTCGCAACCGCACGGCGATCAAATGTCGGCAGTCTCCACCGCATGAGCTTGTTTCTTGCCGAGTTCGGATACACAAGTTTGCAAACAGCAAGCCGCTGATCGATCGAGGGGCTTTCCGACTTTGTAAGGCTTGTCAGCCCGTGGCTACTCTTTCGTGGGGTCATGTCCCCAATTTTTTAGACTGTAACACCAGTTGGTTCCGGATACGTCCCCGTTGGGACGTTGGGCGAGATGTCGCTTGATATAGCCACAGACCTTGCTCATGTGATCCAGTTGCTCGCTGGAGAGATCGGACTTGTTCGTCCGCTTGATTTCGACGATTTTGCGACCTGACTGATGTCCGGTTGATTCTCCGTCATCCGAATCGCCCACAGCTTTCGATTCGTCCGTCTTCAGCCACTCTTCCAGTTCTTTCGGCTGCATGTTCACCAAATTGTAGAACTCGTCGAACGTGGATTGCTGTTGATCAGTCAAAGCTCGGGACATCGTTGATCTGTCTCTGTTAAGCGTAATGAATTGAGCAAGTTGCTCTGTTATACGATCTTAATGCACCGCAAGGACAAGCGAACGTTGCAGTGAATCGTTGGTTCAATCCCGTACGCCGCAATTTGGATGCCATGGATGACAAAACTAGCAACGTTTACACGATTGAACCGTGGCACGAAAAGCGAACAATCAGCGTTAGTCAGTCCGTTGCCACCGCGTCTACATCCGAATCGACTCACTGGCGCTGGTCACCCTGGGCACAGCGGAGGACGACGGGGTTACGATACTATGTCTGGCAAGCGGAAACACTCAACGTCGGTCTGCCATTTCAAATCGACTGTTGACATCATCAGGATGTAAAGTGTCGCAATTGAAATTGATCCCGCCGAATCAATCAGAATTGATGCGCCGCGTACTGCAAAAATAAAAAAGGAATTGTTTTGTCGATTGCACTCGAACCATCCAGCCCGGCTGACATCGAAGCATCGTTGGATCAGCTCACCCGCGGAGCGATCCAATTGGAGTCCATGTCGGTTGGGCAGCGGATTGGCTTGGTGGAGCAGTGCATTGAAACAGTCGGCTCGGTTGCCCGCCAATGGGTAGAAGCGGCTTGTGATGCCAAGCAAATTCCGAAGGACAGTCCGGCCAGAACCGAAGAGGTAACCGGAGGCCCATTGGGGACAATCCGTTTTTTGCAGTTGATCGCCCAAACGTTCAGAGATATCGATCAGTATGGATCGCCAAAATTGCCCGCAAAGATTAGTCGCCGTGCTGGCCAGTGCCGGGTGCCCGTATTCCCGACGCCAATTTTGTACGATTCGCTGCTTTTTCGGCCGATGACCGTGGAAACATGGCTTGATCCTGATGTGCAAGCCGACGCCGTTTGTTGTGCAAGTACAGCAAGACTGGTCGACGCGAACCGCAAATCACAAATTGTTGCTGTGCTAGGCGCCGGAAACGTCTCATCGATTCCAGCAACTGATGCGCTGACCAAGATTTTTATTGAACGCGACGTCGTCGCCCTCAAAATGAATCCGGTCAATGAGTATCTCGGCCCGATATTCGAAAGGGGACTCGCTCCGCTGCTGGACTCCGGGTTATTGCGATTGACATATGGCGGTATCGACACGGGCAAACATCTGATCGAAAGTGATCGTACCGGAAGTGTTCACATCACCGGATCGATTCATTCGCATGACAACATCGTTTGGGGAACGGGCGACGATCGCGAGCGGCGACGAGCGGAGAATCGCCCCGTACTGGAAAAGGAGATCACCAGCGAGTTAGGTAATGTTTCGCCGTGGGCGATCGTTCCTGGGCGTTATACGGATGCCGAATTGCGATCTCAAGCTGAAACGATTGCGACTTCGATTGTCAATAACGTTTCCTTTAACTGCATCGCGACCAAGGTCATCTTGACGTGCCGCGATTGGCCACAGCGTGAGCAGTTTCACCAAATACTCGATGCGTTGCTCGATTCCATCCCAAAGCGGTACGCCTATTACCCCGGTGCGGCAGAACGATATTCGAAATTCAGCGGTCGGCAAGTCAACGATCCCGAGCGACTTCCGTGGACGCTGCGGCGAGATGTCAAACCGGACGAAACGCCGCATGTCTTGCAAGAAGAATCGTTTACGCCGGTCTGTGTGGAGTGGGTGCTGGAAGCCGATTCCGAATCGGATTTCCTTCGCAAGGCGGTCGACGCGATGAACGATCGAATTTGGGGCACGTTAGCGGCTAGCTTGACGATGACGGATACTTTCCAACGCACGCATGCGGAGGCGGTGGATGAAGCACTGCGCGAACTGAGGTATGGAACGATTGGTGTCAATCAATGGCCGGCGTTGTCGTTTGCGTTGATGTCACCGCCGTGGGGCGGGCATCCAAGTTCCAATCTGCAAGATGCCAAAAGCGGGATCGATTTTGTTCACAACACTTATTTGCTTGATCGCCCTGAAAAATCAGTTTTGAGAGCGCCGCTGAGAGTCAAACCGAAACCAATTTGGAATTCGACGCATCGCCATCCCGAACGAGTGACCTGGAATCTGTTCGACCTCTATCGGTCACCGTCATTTTTCAAGTTGCCGAAGCTGGCGATCAGCTCTTTCACGGGCTAGCTGGACAGCGCCACTTTTCGTGCGCCGATGTGCGATAGCCCCGGTTATTTTCGCAACGAACCGCGGCTATCGCCATGCGGCTATCGGGGCGGGAAAACACGGCATTCTGATTCTAAAGCGGCGCTGTCCAACTAGTGCGACAACATGCCGTTGTTGTGCATTCCCTACAACGGTCGCGATGCGGCGACGAGGATACCTCCGGTCCTGTGCCAAACCGATTGGACGTTTTCTGGCAACATGGAGTACCGACGTAGCATGTATGATGGTTCTGATCCATTGCACAGGAATGAAACCGTGAACACAGCGATCAACCACAACGCCATGAAAAACTTGATACTTATTCTGCTGCTGGCAGTGATTGAGTCCAGCTTGCCAGGCACTCTGCTTGCAGAGCGTCCCGGCAAGCCGAACGTCGTCATGATTCTGTCTGATGATCTCGGCTGGCAGGACGTCGGCTGTTACGACATTGATGAGCCATGTCCATTCGAGACGCCGCATATCGATCGTTTGGCCAGCGAAGGGGTGAAATTTTGGCAGGCTTACTCGCCAGCTCCGACGTGTGCTCCTTCTCGCGCCGCGATTCTTTCCGGAAAACATCCGGCGCGAGCCCAAAAGACACATGTTGTCGGCGGAGCGCCACCATCGCCGTACAAACAGAACTCGCCGCTGATTTCGCCGTGGTACAGCGGCAGGATGCCGATCAGTGAGTTTACGATTGCCGAAGCTCTTAAGACGAACGGTTACACCACCGGTCACGTCGGCAAGTGGCACGTAGCGATCAATCACAACGCGTTTCCTCAGCCCACCGATCAGGGTTTCGACTTTACTCGCGCCGACCGCGGTGCGACCAGCCGACCACGCCCCGATCGATTGTCCGCCTTTGCGACCGACGCCGAGGACGATCCCTATCGCTTAGACAGAGGCGGTTTCCCGTATCATCAAAACTCGCAAGACGCTTTGACATTCTTGAATCAGTCGAAGGCGGAACCGTTCTTTCTGTACTTTGCGACTTGGCTGGTTCACGCACCGATACATACTCGCAGCGAGATGCTGCTGCGCAAATACTGCAAGAAGATGAACGTCCCCTTCCCGACCGATCCGACGCGGTGGGAAGTCGAAGGCCAAAACAATCCGTACTATGGTGCAATGGTCGAGATGCTCGATCACTACGTTGGCAGCGTGGTCGATTACCTGAACGATACGGAAGATCCGCGTTGGCCGGGACACAAATTGGCGGAAAACACGTATGTGATCTTCACGTCCGACAACGGCGGAATGGAAGGTCACCCTGGCGAAATCATCACCGACAACTTTCCCTTGGACAAAGGCAAGATCAACGCCAAGGAAGGTGGCGTGCGTGTGCCGCTGATCATTCGTGGTCCCGGTATTGCCTCGGGTGCCGAATCCAACGCGATGGTCAACGGCCTGGATTTTTACCCGACAATTCTGGATTGGACCGGAACCTCAAAGCCGACCGAGCAGCACCTGGACGGATCGGACCTCGCCCCGTTTTTGGCATCGAAAACACTGGACCCGGCGATGATCGTTGACGTTCATGGAAATCCACGAGACACGATGTTTTGGCATTTCCCGCACTCGTCGATGCAGTCAACCATTCGCAAAGGGAGTCAAAAGTTAATTCGGAATTGGAAGGAATACCTGTTGTCTAATCGCCCTGCGCTCGAGCTGTATCAACTGTATGACCAACGCGGACAACGCGTTGATATCGAAGAAGCGAACAACTTGTCGGCAAACAATCCGGCCCGAGCAGAAGAGTTGAATCGGTTGTTGGAAAAACACCTGTCCGAAACACAAGCCAGTCCACCGTATCTGAATCCGAATTGCAACGCAGAAATGTTTGGCAAAGAGAAAGTGTGCCAGCCGCTCGAGCATGGTCGAGATGGAAAACGCGTTTGGATGAAATTCCGCGAAAACGGAGCGAAAGTCGTGAAGGCGAACTTGATCTACACGCTCAACGGTGGCGATCGCTATGAAGAATGGTATCGCGCGGACGCAAAAATATTCGGTGATAAAGTGGAGGCAAGATTGCCGCCCAAGACGTCGCACTACGTTTTTAATCTGATCGATGAGAATCACTACCTCGTCAGCTATCCATCCGTAAAACTGGAAAGCGACAGTAGTGAAAACTATTCTGCCCGTGCGATTTCAGCAAAGTAGTCGCAGGCTCTCTATGGCCAAGACGCTGGTATGAGCTTCCTCAGGCCAATTGCCGGCCACCTGAGGTAGACGCACGCAAGCGATGAAAAATGCAAACAGACGGATGCTCTGCTTCGATGTAACCACGATCGAC
>JABDKS010001006.1 GCA_013002105.1 Pirellulaceae bacterium
ATGTAACCCCCATCGTCGTCAACGATGGCACCCAAATTGTCAGTGCATCTGGCGACCGTGTCCAAGGATTCGACGCATCCACGGGAGATCGTGTCTGGTCGATCTACAGTCAGGGCGAAGGCACGACCCCATCACCTGTGATCGCCGGTGATACGATTTTTACCTCCTCGGGATTCGAGGAACCAACGATTCGCGCCGTTCGACTGGGTGGCAATGGCGACGTCACACAAACACACATTGTTTGGGAGCAAACCAAAGGCGTTCCGGTGCTCGCATCACCGTTGTATGTCGCACCGTATTTGTACACGATCACTCGGGACAACATTCTGCATTGCATTGATTCGGCAAGCGGCGAAATTGTCTGGCTCCAACGATTGTCGGGCAATCATTCTGCATCGCCGGTGCTCGCCGATGGAAAGATCTATGTCCTGTCCGAAGACGGCGTCACGCTGGTGCTTCGCCCCGGCGACAAGTACGACGAAATCGCACGCAACGAATTGGGAGAAAAGTGCATGGCATCAATGGCCGTCTCGTCGCGTCACTTTTTCATTCGAACCGCCGAGCATCTCTACTGCATTGGCCGCAACGACAAGGAATAGTGACGAAGGTCAACGGGCGAACCTCACATTTGCTCGCTTTTCCTGAAGCGTCGCAACAAGCTCACACAGAATCTCAGATTGGCCGTCGAGGAGCCTGTGAGTAGAGCATTCTTATCATTGATGTACGTTGGTCGTAGGCCAGGACGCGTCCCGGCGTAACGTTGATAAGACAGGTCCTGGCATACAGCTAGCGGCAACAAATTGCGAAGGTTAGACAAACCGTCCGGTCCAATTTCTTGTGCTCAGCTGGGGATGAGTGGACCAAATCCGCATGCCCCCCACCGAGACAAAGGATTCAAACGAACATTTTCCATCACCAACGGATCATGCCTCAAAGCGTGTCCATCCCCGGGTCGGTTGCTGTTATCCTGATAGCACCTGTTTACCACGATGTAGACATTTGTCGCGACCGACGCGACGTGGTCATCTTGTCACTCCTCTAGTTTAGTGTCACCGCGGAATCTTGCATGGCAACGAACGACGACGAGGACAAACGCGCTGCGTCCGACAAGGAAGTCAATCTTGCGGGAAACACGGCAGGCGACGCAGACGGAACGAAGCTGGAGCAGACCGAAGACTTTGTGTCGTCGCAACCTACGGATCGCGGTGCGATTACGGAAAAATCGGTGCCAAAGAAGCTCGGCCGCTATCAGGTACGCGAATTGTTGGATCGCGGCGGATTTGGTGCCGTGCTGATGGGATTCGACCCCGTTTTGAAGCGGAAAGTCGCGATCAAAGTCCCATTGGTCAATCGGGTTGGTCGGGACACAGAAGAAGCTTTTCTCAACGAGGCACGACGACTCGCCCAACTACGTCATCACGGCATCGTTTCGATCCACGACGTCGGTGTCGACCAGGGATGGTGCTACATCGTCTCCGAGTTTTTGGAAGGTCAGACACTTCACAATTGGGCGAGAAAAACGAAGCCGACTTGGCAGCAGGTCGTACCGATCGTAGCGGCCATTGCGGACGCTTTGGCACATGCACATGCCAACGGTACGGTGCACCGAGATGTAAAACCGGGCAACGTTATCCTGATGGACGAAGCAGAGGGTCTCGTCCCAAAGCTGCTGGACTTTGGTTTGGCAATCAGTGAAACCGGAGAGTCCGGCGACCAACGAGGCGCCGTCGCTGGCACTCCTGCGTACATGTCGCCCGAACAGGCACGCGGACTCGCTCACCGGATCGATGGACGTACCGATGTCTATTCATTAGGTGTGGTGCTCTATCAGCTACTTTGCGGCAAGCGGCCGTTTCGCGCCAAGAACACCAGCGAGTTACTGCGTCAGGTTCGCGAAGAATCGCCGCAACCGCCACGGCAGATTGCACACAATGTTCCTTCTGAATTAGAAGACATTTGCTTGAAAGCAATGTCAAAACGCGAGCGCGACCGATACAAAACAGCGGGCGACATGGCGGCCGATTTGCGCAATCTCTTGCAACCATCCCTCGCAGTCAAAACACCCGAGTCGGCGGTGCCGACACCGCCAACGCCGGTCGACACAACCACCGATTCGGGTGTTCTTGCCACACCGTCGGCAATCCGCAGGGCGCGGGATGCTGAACGTCGGCAGCTGACGGTGATGATCTGTAATTGCGACACACAAGACCCGGAAGAACCGCTCGCATCGCTCGATCCAGAAGACCAACGAGATCTGTTGGAAGAGTTTCAACGCATCTCCAAAGAGGTGATCCAGCGATTTGGCGGCACGGTCGTACAGTCCAGCGGCCAGGAATTGCTGGTTTGCTTTGGCTTTCCTATCGCTTTCGAAGACGCACCGCATCGTGCCATCCGCACTGGCATTCAAATCAAGGAAGAGATGATTCATTTGAACGATGCCTTGCGAAAACAAAGAAAGAATCTTCTTTCAGCTTGGGTCGCGATTCACACCGGGACTGTCGTCGCCAGAGAAGCGGGAGTGGAGGACGACGATGATTCGCTTTCGATCATTGGCGAAGCACGCAATGTTATCAGCCGATTGGAGGCGTTGACGGACCCGGATCAAATTGTCATCAGCGACGCCACACTGCGACTGGTCGAAGGATTCTTTGTCGTTGAGCACTTTGCATCACAGAAAGTAAAAGGCATTAAGCAACCCATCGAACTGTACGAGGTCATCAGCGAAAGCGCCGTTCACAGTCGTGTGGAATTGGTTGATCCGGCGAACCTGACTCCACTGGTGGGCCGTGAGATGGAATTGGGAATCATCAAAGATCGCTGGGAACACGCCCAAGAAGCGATGGGCCAGGTCGTGCTACTGATCGGCGACGCGGGACTTGGCAAATCCAGATTGGTACGGGAGATCAAAGAGCACCTCGCTGACGAGAATCCCGACGAGCCACCGCCTGTGATCGAGTGGCGGTGCTCGGCCTACCATGAAGGAAGTAGCCTGTTTCCAGCAATCGAGTTTTTTGGACGCTTGTTGGGGTTCGGTCGCGATGACTCGGCTCAGTCACGATTGGACAAGCTGATCCGCCATTTGCGCGAGGTCCATCTCGATTCGCCAGAACAGATCGCTTTGTTTGCCTCGTTATTGTCAATTCCGCCGGACGAACGATGTGCGATGATCGAATTGTCGCCCGTCCGAAGGAAAGAGCAAACACAACAGTTGTTGCTGCAATGGCTGCGAGAGTACTCGTCAGAACAACCGGTGCTATTCGTTGTGGAAGACCTACATTGGGTGGACCCATCGACGATGGAAGTCCTCGCGTTGCACGTTGATCAAGGACACCACGAAAGCGTCTTAACGATCCTGACGTTTCGCCCCGAGTTTCGCACACCTTGGCAAAGCTACGGACACCAAACTCAAGTCGCGCTAACCAGATTGACGAAACGACAAATCGGGGAGCTGATCAAACGCAAGACAGGTCTAAGTCAGCTGCCCGAGAAGATCGTCGAAAAATTGGCCCAGCGGACCGACGGCGTGCCATTGTTTGTCGAAGAATTTACGCAAATGGTGCAAGAATCCGGTGCCTTGGATGCTGACACCACCAGTGCCGAAGTCGCTGCCGCGTTGAACTCAATCCCCGTAACGCTCCAGGATCTTCTCGCTGCTCGATTGGACCGGATGGATAGCGATCCCGACGTTGTCCAACTGGGCGCCACGTTCGGACGCGAATTTACTTACGAGTGGATGCACGCGGCGTCGGAATTGGGTGAACAAGAGCTGCAAGACGAATTATCAAAATTAACAGAAGCCGAGTTGCTGTTTCAGAAAGGGCGGCCGCCGGAGTGCAGCTATATTTTTAAACACGCACTGATTCAAGACGCCGCCTACAACTCACTGCTGAAAAAAAAACGTCAGCTTTTTCACAAAACGATCGGCGACGCGATCGAAACGAATTTCAACGACACTGCACAGACGCAACCGGAACTGCTGGCTCACCACTACACCGAAGCTGCCGAGTCGGAAAAGGCCGTTCAGTACTGGTTGCAGGCGGGACAACTTGCTCAGCAACGATCCGCCAACACCGAAGCGATCAATCTGCTGACTAGCGGGTTGAATGTTCTGCAGACACTGGACGAATCTCCGACACGAGATCAGATCGAACTCGGATATCAGTTGACGCTCGGTCCGGTACTGATGGCCGCACGCGGTTGGTCGGCTCCCGAAGTCGGTACGGCGATCGAACGAGCACAGCAACTTGTAGGAAAGATTGGCACCCTGGAAGATCAGTTTTTTGTTAAATGGGGTCTGTGGGGTTGGCGTGTCATACGCGCAGACATGGACATCGCGACACCCATCGCCACCGACATGCTGGAAATGGCAGAGAACTCGGCGGAGGGGCAAGAACTTTTGGCCGAGGCGCACTGGGCTGTGGGATGCACCGCCTACTACAAAGGCGATTTTCAGGAAGGATTGCAATTACTGGAACGGGGATTGGAGCTGATCAACGAGGAAAAGGAACGCGAACATTCATTGAAAACCGGCCAACGGTGTAGCTTGATGTGCCGCAGTCACGCAGCACTAGCTCTCTGGCAGCTTGGCTTTCCCGAGCAAGCCATCCAACGCACCAATGAAAACCTGCTTCGTGCCCGAGAGCAAGGCCATCCCTTTACCCTGGCGATGTCGCTGTTCTTTCGCAGACAACTGCTGGAATTCTGCGGGCACGCAGATGAAGCGAGGAAAAGTATCGAAGAGGAATTCAAAATCTGTAACGACAACGGATTCGTCTTCTTTGAAGTCCACGCAATCTTTGGGCGTGGTGATTACCTGCTACGAAACGGTCAAATCGACGAGGCACGCGAGCAATTCGAACTCGGCTTGCAAATGCTTCAAGCAACCGGTGGAAACTTGTCGATGGATCATCCTTACCGCAACATTGCCGAAGCGTATCTGCAGGCCGGCAACAACGGCGAAGCGCAGCAGTGGATCGATCGAGGATTTGATCTTGTCAACAATCGTCACGAGCGTGGGATGGAAAGCGAATTCCTGCGGTTGCAG
>JABDKS010001013.1 GCA_013002105.1 Pirellulaceae bacterium
TTCCCCCGAAGAAACCGCCGAAATTGAACGTCACAAGTATTTCTTGAGCGAACAAGCCGGCCACGATGTGGGCTGGGAATGTGCCGAACAAGACTGGGAAGCCAATCACGCGGAACAATATCGCGTGTTGATGAGCACAACCACTCGCTCCGGCGTAGGCGGATTCATGAAAAAGCTGTTCGGATTCAAGGACTAAGCGTCCCGCAGACATTCGGCGCGTCATTCACGCCGAGCTTTATTCTGTGTCGATCCGACGCTGCCGCGAACCGCGGCACGACAACGTTAGGCATTTGATATCGCCCTGACGATGGTGCCGCACCGACCCTTGTTTTGCTGATTCTTAATTTGCCGGGCCTTGATTTGCCGGGCCTTGATTTGCCGGGCCTTAATTTGCCCGTCTCAGAAAAGCTTCCCCAGCCCCTCGGCCAGACTGCTCGATCGCTGCACCAGAGCCGCGTTCATTAACTCGATCGCCACGCGAGACTCCAGCGTGACGCCGGCCCGCACTCCAACGCATGGATCGTGCCGACCTTTCTCTAGCTCGAAATCAATCTCATCCAAGTTCTTGCGGACCGATTGCTGTGGTTGGTTGATCGTCGACGTCGGTTTGAATCCCACGCGAAACACCAACGGCAAGCCGGTCGTGATGCCGCCCAACAGTCCGCCGTGGCTGTTCGCCGAGTAGCCCGCCGTACGAATCGGGTCGTTGTTCTCGCTACCTCGCCGCTGGACCACAGCAAACCCATCGCCGGCCTCGCACGACTGCACAGCATTCAAGCCGCCCAGCGCACCCATGATCCGCACCTTCAAACTTTGATAAAGCGGTTCACCCAACAATGGAGGCACATTCAATGCGACCACTTCGACGGCGGCTCCCAGCGAGTCGCCTTGCTTGCGCGTCTCTTTGATCAATTCACCAGCGGCAGCGGCAAACTCGGAATCGATGGCGTGAATCTCGGCATCCATCATCGCTTCGTTGACCGCGTTGATCGCATCAACGTCAATCGTGACCTTGCCTGTATCGCGGATCACCTGCTGAAAATGCGCAGCCAAACTCTTCTTCGCTTTTAATGCTCCGACTTGGCAAATCGACGATAGGATCAGTGTCGAAAAGTGATCCTGTAAAAAGATCCGCGCGACTGAGCCGCCGATCACATCCGTGATGGTCGATCGGTAACTGCTGCGACCACCACCGCGGACATCCACAAATCCTTGCGACTTGTGATACTTAACCAAATCGGTGTGCCCCGGACGCACTTCACCGGTCGGCCCCGAGAACTGCGTGTAGTCACCCGATTTTTTGGACGTCGACAAAACGATCGCAGCGATCGGTTCCCCGGTCGTGTAACCCTCTTCGTACCCTTCGGTATCAAACGTTGCGCCGTCGACGGTCACCGATAATTGACTGCCGCCAAGCAATTTGTCGTGATCGTCCTGATAAATTCCCGACAGGAAGACAACCTTGTCTTTCTCGTTTCTAGGAGTCCCGTGTTTGTTGCCGCCGGGCCGACGTCGATCCAGAAACGCCTGAATATCCTGACGGCGCAGGTACTGACCCGGCGGGCAACCGAACAGGATGGCCGTCACTGCGGGCCCGTGGGATTCACCCGCCCCCGCGACTGCATAAAGTGGCCCACCCAAAATTTCCATTCGATCGTCCCTATTCAGCTTTCAAATTGCCAACACGACTCGTTCCAGCCATGATCGGCAAGGTCTCCAGCGGCGTGACGGGGCCCATCGGATTGCGGCTCCCAATCGGATCACGTGAATCGACACCGTTGACGGATGTCTATATTCGCTCCTGTTCTACTCTTTGTCGACGGGTTGATCAGGAATTAAGTTCGCATCGACACGGCGTTTCAGAAACAAATGACTTGCGTCGGCACGCTAATCGAATCGGCAAGCAGCACATCGCGATTGGTTTCCTTTCGCATCTTGCCATTGGTCGCCACCCGCAGAAAATCACGCAAAAAGGTTATCTCTCCGCGAGCCAGCACCGGCTCGTACCAGACATAGCTCTTCCAAGTCAACGATCCGTCCACCCATCCAAACGCCAGTCGCAGCGTATAACGCGAGTGAACAAAATCGTCCCCACGGTAGACCACTTCGCGATCGAGCCGAAAGTCTTGAATCTCCTCAGACGAAATCAGTGATCGACCCTGACCGGCAATGACCAATCCCCGATGATGAACTTGGATCGTCCGCCAACCAAACTGACTTGTAAAGAATTCGCTCACCGTGTCGGCTGCGATCGTCAGCATCAGCGTGCCTGCCAAGAGACACAACAGAAAGCCAACAAACAGCAAGTCTGCCTGATTCAAAGCACCCGCTTTTCCGATCACGATCGGAATCAAGAAGAACAACAGGATCGCTACAATCACTGGCCCAAAAACCTTGATGGGGAATTTGGAAGCTGTTTCGTAAAACGCATGTCTTGCCGTGGCAAGAGCATTCGCCTGAATGGTAAAAAGTCTTCCGCCCAAACGACTCTGCTTGCTGTCGATGTGGTTTTCCAGTGACCGTCGACGCACGAACTCGCTCAGAATCATCTGATCAGGTGAATCGGACGACAATCGAATCGACCGATCCTGTTCGGGCACGATGATGCTTTCGTCATCACCAAAAAACGCGAGGTCTTTGATTTGGCTCAATCGCACGCTCCGCCCGTCTGTCCAGCTCAGCAAATCTCCATCAATCTGCCAAGTCGCTCGCTGGACTGATCGGCCGGCATCCACTTCACGTCGGATACTTTCGGCAACTTTGCCGGCGACACGCCATCGATAAGATGTCAGCAGGTCGGCTTCGCCGTTCCGCCACGGCAATGAGACTATTGTCTGTAATCTGTCACGACCGTGAGTGATCGTGGTGGTGCGATAACCGAATTGCGGTTGTCGTCTTAGCTGGTTCAAATGCCCACGCTTGTTGGCCGGTTTTCGGCAATACGTTTCGCATTGCAGTGAGTGAACATCGACATCACGAATAACCAACCGCTGCGCACCGCGAATCAACACCAGGTCATCTTTGCCCACCACCACCTTGTGGCTGGGGATCTCTGGCTGATCGCGCGGGGCATGATGGATCGTCATCGCAGACACTCAGGCGGCAACAAGTCAAATTGGAGTCACCAAAACCTTAGTTTTCCAGCCTCTCCGCGGTCGACCCGGAGGCCCCGCCGATCGAAACTGCCCAGACCCTGCCGCCAGTTGTACCGGTTGCATCAATCAACCGACGAAAGGCGTGCGATCGCGGCCCGCTACTTTTTCTTATTGCGTCGCGGCTTCTTCTTAGGAGCAGGGTCCGATGTCTTCAATGCATGATTGAGTAATTTGCCGACATAAGCGCCCATCCGAACGGGCGGCTTGCCGGTGCTGCGAGGAAGCTTCTTCATCGCTGCAATCGTCTCGGCGTCCAACTGTGCATTCATGTCCAAAACATTTAAGGCTGCAATCGCCGCGAAATGTCCCACCTTGGTCACATCCGCCAGCTCGACCAAACGCGATTTCGCAGCTTGCGCATCACCGACCGACAACAAGGCGTCACAGGCGACGATCGCAACACTGGGCGATTCATCCTGCATCATCGATTCCAACTGCCGAACCATCACCTGACACTTAGGATGCCGATTGCCAAACTTGTTGCTGCAATGGCGGGCCTCCATTCCCAACGCACGAACCGCCCAAAAACGAATACCGCTATCAGGATCCTGCAAATCGCCAGCGTCATTCAGTCGCCGGTTCCCCAATCCATCAAACGCCAAATTGGCCACCCGTTCAAACGGAACCTTTCCCGATAACGCATATTCACGTGGCGAAACGCCATCACACCGCCGGTGCATTTCCGCTTCGGGCAACAAACCCATGTCCTTGGTATCGATCATCCAACCTTTCAATACCGATCGCATCTCGGCGACCCGCTCAGCATGTTCAGGCTCGCCGGCGATGTTCACGGTCTCGTCCGGATCGGATTGCAAATCAAACAG
>JABDKS010001014.1 GCA_013002105.1 Pirellulaceae bacterium
GTGCAACCGAGTACTCTTTCGCCCCAATCGCCCAACCGTTCGCAACAAATTCAATTGATCGATGTACCGCTCTTCGCTGCCATAGACCTCCGACAAATTGAACAACGCCTGATTTGCCAATGCGACATCGGGTACCCTTTCCAAGACGCTGCGAAAGATATCACGGGCGTCGTCGCGATCGCCGCGGCGAAACGCTAGCACGCCACGCAAGAATTCTGCACGAACAACGACTTCCATTTGCGGATTGCGAGCCAATTCTTCGAACACCAACTCAGCTTGATCGTAGACCTTTTGAGCCATGAACGATTCGCCGATTCCGAATCGAGCTTCGATCGCCTGTTGAGTCTCTGAATAACGGTTGATCGTCGTCGTGAACTCGCTTCGCGCGACGTCGAATCGCCGAGCCTTGTAGTAGTTCTTGGCCAACAACAACTGCATCTCTGCTTTGGAGTCTTCGTCGACTTGATTTGATTCGCTGTTTTTGACCATCCATCCACGCAGTACGTCTTCGACATACTCGTGATTCGAATCACCACCCGCGGCAATTCGTTGGCGACAGACAAAACTGATCAGGTCCACGGGCAATTGGTCACGATGACTATCGAACAATGCCTTGTTGTCGTCATAAGTAGCCAGCGCCAGCGACTCATCGCCCAGTCGCAGATAGAGTGCCGATTGCAGCAACGGCGCGATCGGACTGTCTTCGTCGATAGTCAAACCGACGCTGCCCATTCGTGTGTAGGCTTGCGTGACGATATCGCGAGCGGCTTTGCTACGACGTTCGTCCGTCCGAATGTTTGCCAACATGCCCGATGCCACCGTCGCTGCCGCGGTGTAGTCCTGTCGCGTCATCGACGCTTGGGCATACGGAAACAGGCTGTCCCAACCATTCCAATCGGTTTCGATCAATACCGTCGCCCGTTGCAGTTTCAAGAGACGCTCAATGGGAGCCGGCGAGTCCGATCCGGCAACCGCATCCAATTCCATCAACGCCAAAGTCGCAGCAGAGGACGGCGTGCCGTAATCCAGCGATGCAATCGCTGCGTAGACCGTCCGTTTTTCATCGTCGGATTTTTCCTTGTCGCGACGGTAGCGGTTGATCCAATCGGCGACACGGTAAATATCCACATCCCAGGATGCGAAAGGGTGCTTCCGAGCGATGTCTCGCGAAACCGTGATCACATCGGCAAACGCGTCCAACCGCCCGGCATTCAAGTGAATGTCCGCAAGCCAAGTCGCGTAGCGGCCTTGATAGGGAGTCTCCTGCTTGAGCAACTCCGTCAGAAATGCAGCATGTTGCGATTCGTCCAACTGTTGCATCACGCGGTAGGCACACTCGCGTGATTCGTAGTGCTGTATATCGTGACTCAGATAAGTTTTCCAATACTCCTGAGCTTCACTCTCCAATCCGAGTTTAGAAAGCACGTCGCCGATGTAACTGGCCGAGTGTGGATCTTTGGAATTCTCCGCTTGGGCCTTTAAGATCCAGCCGAGCGAATCTTTTGCCAAGCGTTTGTCTTTGTTCTTGTCGGCCGCCACCATCAACCGTCGCCACACGTCCGGTGTCGATTCCTTGGGTGGCAGCGACAGCATGTGTTCTGCCGCCTCTTTCGCGATCTCGGCCGTTGCGTAATCCGTGGCCGATTCCAACCATCGTGTTGCGGGCATCATCTCCTTTGGTTTCCGCTTTGACAGCTTGGCGTAATAGGTCGCCGAAACCTTTCGCTGGTTGCTGGAGACGTAATGCCGATAGTAGTATCCCTGCGTCTCGAGCAGACGATCGATGTACGCGTCGCTCAACTTCTTTGCAACATCATCGGCGAGCAACTTGTCGCGGATGGGCGCTTCTTGCCGCGAATGACGAAAGGAGTTCTTGGCAACCAATGCCAAAAGCGGATCCGAATCCGACCTCGCGAGCAGTTCGTCCAGCAGCTTGCCTCGCTGCTTACGCTTCGAATCCCGTTTGGCCGATACCCGCCAGTCGCTGATCGCCTTGGCAAAACCAGCCAGTTCGGGATGCTTGTCACGCACGGCAATTAACCGTTTCGCTTCGGCTGAAAAATCAGCGTCTTCGGTTGCCGCATTGAGTAGCCAATCGATCGCAGCGCGGGAATAGCCGTCGTCGGTGGGTGACTGTTCGACCAGGTCGCGTAACGCCTGCTTCGTCTTCTCGTTATCCTTCATCCGATCACGATAAAGATTAAATGCGAGTACGTATCGCAAATACGCAGCATCCTTTTCGTTACGGCTGATCGCGTCTCGGAGTACCTTTTCGGAATCCTGTAATCGATCGGGCTCGGTCCCGTTTTGTTCGACGAATATTCGAGCGTTGTCATTGCCGCGTGCGTCGAAGGCCAGTACCTTTCCCAGCAAGCTGATCGCCGCACCTGGATTCTCTTCGCGGATGAACGCCTGAGCCAACGCGCTGAGTCCGCGGAATCGGTCGTCACGATCCACGTATTTCTGGGCATACTCTTTGACGATCGGCGAAATCTCAGCCGAAGTCGCTTTGCCGCGATCGAGTTGCTCGATCAATCGGAAGTGCACCTGTTGATCATCACGGATCTTTCGCGCCTGCGAATAACTGCGAACCGCGTTTGCGTGCTGGGACAGCCGATCGTAATTTTCACCCATCTGCACATGCAGTCGGCGCAATTCCTTGGGGTCCTTAAGCACATTCTTTTTCAGCAGCATTTGCCCGGCGCGGTTGGAATCCGCCCACGCACCGACGCGCGACCATGAAAACACGCTCTTCATTCCCGCATTGGCCGCGACACTGCCCGAGGTCTGGTCACATAATTCTTCTGCCAGGGCTGCACCGATGCGAATCTGATCGTTGCCTTGCTTGGTGTAGCGATCGATGGCGTGGATCGCGAAGGCACGCCCAAGTTCAGAATCTTTTTGGCGACGAAACACAGCATGAAATGCAGCCGCAGCCGCCTTCTTGTCGTTGCCCTTGTCCAGAGTTCGCGCCAAACGAATTTCGATATCGCCGCAATGGTTGGACTGGGGATAGCGGGCCAGAAACTGTCGACAGGCCACAATCAAGTCCTTGTTTCGGCTCATCGCCTGCAAACCATCGATCGTTTTCAGCATCACATCCGCGTGCCGTTCGTCCGACGAATGTGTCGCGACGAAGCGATTACCGATCCGCACCAGACCAAAAACTCGGGCGTCGCTGTGGTACAAGTCGACTAGCTTGACCATCACGTCGGCGGCTTCTGGCGTGTTGTCGTTGTACTTGCCCAGTTCGCCTTCCAATTGTGACGCTTGCCGACTGATCGCGTCCAGCTCCTGGGCGTTCAGGGCCACCGGGAACAGCAACAGGCAAAATGCCGCCGACAAGACGAACGCGGAGAGCATCCGTCGGCGACAATACAATTGCCGTCCAATGCGTGCTAAGAATCGAATTGCTGTACCACCCATCACGGTCACTAAAACCCTGCTTGCAAGAGAGTGTCTGAGATTTGCTTGGCGTCACCTGCCAGCGGGCTCTCGGGAAAGTCACCGATCAACTGGTCGAACTTTGACCGAGCTTCCTTTTTGCGATCCATGCGGTAGAGGCAGCGACCGTAGTTGAACAAGATCACATCCAAAAACTTAGCGTCGGGATGGTTGTCCAGTACGGTATCGAACGTATCCAACGCGCGATCGTAGTCCTCGCGCTCGTAGTAGTATTCCGCCATTTTGGCGACCGACTCCCCAACGCGTCCGCTATCGGGGAAATGATCGAACACTTTTTTGTATTCTTGGAATGCGCGATCCATCAACTCAGCCCCCCGGTCGCCGGCGTCGATCGCCATTTGTTCGTACGCCTGTGCGATTCCAAACTGGCCTTCACCTCGCAGCAGACTTTCGTCCATTTGTACCAACCGGGTGTAGATCCCGATCGCTCGGCGATAGTCTTTTTGAGTGCGTGCAACGTCACCTAACTGCAACAATGCATCATCGACAAAGCCGCTATTGGGGAATTCACGTTGCAAACGTTGACACATCGATGCGGCCAGCTCAAGTCGATCCATTTCAAAATAAATGTGCCAAAATTGCACATAGGTTTCTTCCAGCATCCGACCGCCCAGTCGTCGCGCGTCGGTCATGATTTCTTCGCAGACGGCCAAGGCGCCGTCGTACTTTTCTTTCGCTTTGTGCTTGAGACCAAATTCCTTGTACCGATTACCAATTTTGGTCATCGCGCTGGCCGTTTTTAGCTGCGTTTGAATCCGCAATTCTTGATCGGAGATTTCTGCTCTTGTGACCCGGACGCCGCCGATGTTGCCTTCCAGACATTTCGCCCTGGCAATCAATTCCTGGGTTCCTTCGCCACTGTGCGACTGATCAAGGTAAACCAAACGCACTTGGTCACCGGGAATCGCCTGCAGCAGATCGTCACCTTCGATCACCTGCAGTGTTTTGATCAAGGGCACCGATCCGTGAAAAACGCCGCTATGCACGGATTCATCTAGTTCGTTCGCGATTGAATCTGCCGGATCATCCAGATCGGCAAAATCGGTGTCGTCATCTATCGACGCGACTTCGCCTCTTTGTTCGTCGGTCAATGCAGCTTCTGACAACGTGACTTCGATTCGGTCGATTCTCTTGTAACGCTCTACTTCCGGTGCGTCCCCACCATCCTCGGTGACTTCCCCCGTTCCCGCCGACAACAGTTCTTCTTCGATCTCGTCCTCTGTCTTGAGTCGATGAATTTCGACGATCGCTTTCAACTGGTCAGTTTGATCGGAAACATCGCGATCAGGATCAGCGACTCGCAGGTTGATGTTTTTTCCCAGGACCACGCCCTTGAGTGTCTCCTCAAACGCGCCGTCGGTGATTGCGATCACGCCGTCACCGACGACACGGACGGTCATGACGATGGGAACATTCAGTCTCTTTTCCGCCGTGTGCTGATCGACGTAAGTCACGCGAACCTCGTCACCACCTTTGACCTCCAACGTCCCGTTGTCGGGCTTGGGCATGCCAAGTCGCGAGCCGATCGATCCGAGTGCTAAGCGAACATTGCGTCCAACGCTGTAACAAACGACCGTTTCGGCATCGCCGCCAGAGGATTCGCATCGCACCTCGATCCCCTGGTCGGGATCGAGCACGGCTAAATCAGCGTCTTCGATTTTGACAAAAAATCGTTTACCGGCCTCCAGCTTGTTGCCGTCGGCTTTATCGCTCGAAAGCGTCGTCCCCACACGTTCGAGTGCTTCGATTGCGCGACTGTAATGGGCGAGCTGAAAATGCCCCAGTCCGATGTAGTAATACGCCTGATTGACTTCGGGACTGGTCGGGAACTCTTCGATCACACCTCGCATCAACTGAAAGCATTTGCCGTAATTGCGGGCGTGATAAAAACAGACGCCCATCTTTAACGTCGCTTCGCTACGTTGTCGATCGTCCGGGTTGTCTTCGGCCGCGACCGATTCAAATTGCACCCGCGCTCGATCAAACGCTCGATCCCTGTCCAAGAAATAATCGCCCAGCCGCATGTGGGCCAGGTATCGAACCTTGCTGCGGGGATAGCGTTCAATAACGCTTTGCCAGATTTCTACCGCTTTGGTGATCTCTTCCGCCTCGTAGCGTGTATCGCCCGCGGCAAGCAATTTCTTGGCAGCACGATCTTCGACCAACGATCCGCGAACGCCGGCGGAACCGGCCGACGACGTCGCGGCTGTATCCTGAGCAGCGACATGATGTGTGGTCCAGATTCCCAAAAGAATCTGCAACGCAAACATCAGCGTGGTCAACGTAGTCAATCGACGCGTCGAATCGCGATCCATGAGACGGGCGGAAGTGAATTTCGCCATGGTGGGTGGGTAGCCAGGAGGAGGCGACGGCGGGATGTCGCTAAGTCAAACGGGGTCGCATCACGGGAGACGACGACGGATGACGGTGGGGCCATCGGTTTGGGTGCGCTGGTGATCGTGTGAACACAATGCGAACAGCCGCCGTACCGTGATCATTATTCTAGTAGCTTGATACGTCTTGGCGCGATGAAATCACCCGACCTAAATGACCAAATCGTCGATCACACTGCCGTCGTCAACCAACATCATCGGACGCCCCTGACGTGTGATGACCTCCTTGTAAGGATCGATCCCCAACGCGTGACAAATGGTGGCGTGGATATCCGGGACTTTGACGGGGTTGTCTTGCGGTAATCCGCCATCTTCGTCGCTCGATCCGATCACGGTGCCTCCTTTGATTCCGCCACCAGCCAAAAAGCAACTAAAACATTTCGGCCAATGATCTCGTCCGGCACCTTCGTTGATTCGCGGCGTACGACCGAATTCGCTCATCATGATCACCATCGTCTTTTCGATCATGCCGGTCTCCGAAAGATCTTGCAGCAACGACCCCAATGCTGGATCCATCACTTCGCCGTGTTCACGCATGCGGAAAAAGTTATCACCGTGGGTATCAAATCCGCCACGGTTGATCTGTACAAACCGAACGCCTTGACTGACAAGTCGCTTGGCCAACAGCGCACCGCGACCAAATGGCGTATCCCCGTAACGATCAAGGTCACTTTGGGGCACCTTATCCAGCTCAAACGCCTTGAGTGCCGGTGAACGCATCAGCCTGACCGCTTCGTCGATCGACGTGGACGTAGATGTCAGCCGCGAATCGGACGTACCTCGGTTGAACCGGTTATTGAACTTCTCCAGCATTTCCAACCGCTTGTTGCCGCGCGTCATGGCGACACCGGCTGGGAATTTCAAATAGGGATCCGGCTCGCCCGGATTGGCAATGTAATAGGCCTCGCAGCTTTGCCCCAAATAGCTGGCCGTGCGAGCTTGGCCACTGATCGAAATGAACGACGGCAAGTCACCCAATTTCTCTTTCTCGTGCGCGACCACGCTGCCAAAACCAGGGTGCTGGACTGGCCCCGGCAAGAAACTGGTTTGCAGGTTGTAGGACGCACGAGCATGAGCACCCTGCGTTCCAGCGATCGAACGAATCAGTGCCGCGTTGTGCATTTGCTTTGCGACAGTGGGAAAGATTTCCGAAATCTGAATCCCATCAGCCGACGTTTTGATCGGTTCAAATTCGCCTTGCGTAGGACGACCGGGTTTGGGGTCCCACGTATCGATATGGGACATCCCGCCACTGTTCCAAAACAGAATGACGTTTTCGCACTTCGCAGCGTGGTCTTGACCCGTTGCGGCGATCAACTGATTGATCGGCATCCCCAGCAACGAAGCTCCGGCACCGGACGACATCAGCATCCGCCGACGTGTCATCTTGTAGTCTTGGCAAGCGGTCATGTCATGCTCTGATAAATAGGGTGAACGGGGTGCGGTCGGCATCAACCGCGATGGTGTTTCAGGAATCCAAATGAATGGACGTATCGTTAAGGCATGAATCGAAACTCGTTGCAATTCAAGAGAATCCAACGCAAATCGGCCATGCCGGTCAGTTTGTCTTCGCCAGCGTCAATCACCGCGATCGCTTCCGCAATCTCGTCTTCACTGGGCAGGCGGGTCAGGATTTCAAAATAGGTGTAGCGGACAGCCTTGCGGAAATCGGGATTCGCGCCGGTCATCATTTTGTAGACCGGCTCGAGCGGACCGACGCGGGCGGCTTCGTGGGTCAAACGACCGTTGAGCATCATCAATGCTTGCCGCATCGACGAGTTATCGTAGCGGTCTTCGCCCAAATCGACGCGCGATGGCTGTCCGAACAAACGCAAAAAGTGTCCGGCCGGTGCCGGGGTAGCCATGCGATAGGCCGAGCTGAATTTTGGGTTGTCGTCGATCGTTTCGTCGACCAACTTGCTGACGTAGCGGCGCCGCGGGTTGTTTTGTTGCGGCATGGATTTCATCCGCATCGCCTCGATCTCTTCGCGGGTCATCTTTTTCATGCTGTCGATCATCGGCGTGTCATCCTTGGCTGAGAGCAACGCGCCGAAATCGAGTTCGATTGATTTTTCCAAGCCGTAGTTCACCGCCGACGCGACCATTTCACCCTGCATCATTTCTTCGGTCGGTTCGTCCTCCATCGCACCATCGCCATCAGCCGATTCATTCGGATCGGGATCGACCGGTACACGAATACGACGCTTGATCACGCGGGGATTCTCACCGGGCAAATGCTTGACCGCAAAAAGGTGTCCTGCGGTCACGATGCTGTCATACATCGCTTCGGCTTTCATCCGACGCATCGGGGTTGCCAAGAATGCTTGCTCCAGAGCCGCACGCTCTTGTTCGTCCGCATCCAACGCGACGTGGGCACGCTGGTAGGCATCGCTGGAAACGATTTCCTTGACCAGCCAACGAAAGCTGAAATCGTTGGCTACGAATTCTTCGGCCAAGTAGTCCATCGTTTTGGGATGGCTGGCTGGATTGCTATCGCGAAAATCATCGATCGGTTCGACGAAGCCCGTGCCCACCAAATCTTTCCACACGCGGTTGACCAGCAAACGTGCAAAATAACGATTGCGTGGACTGGTAACCAAACGCGATAGTTCGTCACGCAACTGGCTGCGTTTGTACAGTTCCGCGTTGACATCGATTTTGCGAATGTCGCTTTTTGCTTCGGTCGAAACCTTCATTGCCGCACCGAAGCCGCCACTGAGTCGCTGCTTGGTTTTGGAGCCGGCGGCGGCCAACAGGTCGTCCACCGACGGCCCGCTCTCGCTATTTCCCGCAGCCTCGGCTTCCTTGTTGGCTCGCAATTTCTCCAGCCGCGTCAAAAACTCCAGCCGTTCCGATTCATCCAAATAGGGAAACGGAAACGATGGTTTCATCGGGCTGCGCGCGTCGGGCTCCGATTCGTCTTCGGGTGGCCACAGAACCATCGATTTGTCTTGCTCGGTCGTATAGACCGTTTTGGTCAGATTGTTTTCGCGACGGATGGTTTTGCCAAAGTACGCGGCGACGCTGTAGAAATCTTCTCGCGTCCATTTGTCAAACGGATGGTCGTGGCATTGAGCACAGCTGATCCGAATCCCCATGAAGACTTGCGCGGTGGCACTGGCCAAAGCCATCGGGTCCGCATCATCGCCCAAAACAAATCCGATCTCCGGAGTACGTCCCGCTTTTCCGTTGGCGCTGATCATCCGTCGACACATTTCGTCGTACGGCATATCGGTCGTGATCGCGTTATGCACGTAGGCCAACAATTGCGTCCCGCCTTCTTCGTTGCTGCGGATCCGCAACATGTCGGCAAAGAACGCGCTCCAACGATTCGCGAACCCTTCATCCTGCATATACTTGGCAATCAGTTTGTCGCGTCGCTGATCTGCCGGCCATTTCAAGTATTGCGAAATCTCTTTGCCGGTTGGAATGCGCCCAGCCAGATCGAGACACACGCGGCGCGAGAATCCCATGTCATCGACCGGGTCGACTGCTTGGAGCGTGACACCCTTTTCAGCGTTCTCGGCAGCCAAGATCGCGTCCAAGTCTCCGGCGTCGACCGGTGTACAGCACCATGCGGCGGGAAACATCCACGATGCAAAAATACAAACAGCTAACCGTTTCAAGGTGGACTCCGTCGTCTTGGAGGGCGGGCAGTGCATTGGCGGGCAGCACATTGACGATCCATGCAACCTGGTGCTTTGTCACAGCTTGATTCAACGGTAGTGGATCTTGTTCAAGATCCACTACGGCCAACCCTGATTCTGAGGCGGGGCAAAGCACTAGGGCCGGGAATTCGACCGTACTGTTAACGCAACATAGTAACGCTCTGTGCCCAGAAATAGGATGAGATCCGGCAGATGCGCGCCTGAACCGCCAAAATGTTCATCCACCCACCGGCGAGCCCCCTCTGCAGAGGCGTTCCTGAGCGTCGGGTACGGTCGTTGGCAGATTGGTTGGCACCGCCTGTGAATCGCCCTCCGCTCGGTCACTTCTGGTGACCGAATCGAAATGCGATGGTTCGACTGTGATTTGCGGCGCTAGAACTTAAGATACATCGTCTTGCGCAGCACAATGAAATCCAACTCCGCTGTCGCAAACCCTCGCGACACTTCACCTGACGCAGCCTACCTCCGCCCTTGTCTTTACCCACAAGTCTGCTGATTGATAGCTTTTTTAATTCACCCTCCCACGCGCTTAGTCATCCATGTAATAGAGACTTGTTCGTGGGAGCGGCTGTGTTGAGTGTCAAGCGTTTTTTAGATTTTGCCATGGTGAATTTGTTTTGACCATTGTGTTTAGAGTGACGAGGATCTTC
>JABDKS010001026.1 GCA_013002105.1 Pirellulaceae bacterium
AGACGATCGAGATCCTCAAAGGTCTACGTGAGCGTTACGAAGAACACCATCGCGTGCAATTCACCGATGATGCAGTTGCCGCGGCCGTGGAAATGAGCGAGCGCTACATCACCGCTCGCTGCCTGCCCGACAAAGCAATCGACGTGATCGACGAAGCCGGTGCTCGGGTGCGACTGCGAACGATGACCCGTCCACCAGACCTGAAAGAGATCGACGAAGAAGTCGAGAAGCTAAACAAGGAAAAAGAGGACGCGGTCGCCAATCAAGACTTCGAAAAAGCGGCCAACTTGCGTGATCAAGCTGAAAAGCTTCGCAAGAAGAAGGACCAGATCACACAAGATTGGCGCGAAAAGAGTCAACAGACCGATGGCGTCGTTGACGAGGAAGTGATTGCCGAAGTCGTCAGCAAGATGACCGGCATTCCGCTGACGCGACTTTCGACCGAAGACAGTTTGCGTCTGATGAAAATGGAAGAAGAACTGCACAAGCGTGTCGTCAGTCAATCCGCTGCCGTCACCGCAGTTGCCAAAGCCGTTCGCCGTAGTCGCAGTGGATTGAAAGATCCCAAGCGACCCACCGGTTCGTTCATCTTCGCCGGTCCAACTGGTGTTGGTAAAACGTTGTTGGCCAAAGCGCTTGCCGAATACATGTTTGGTGACGCCGATGCACTGGTTCATATTGACATGAGCGAGTACATGGAAAAGCACAACGTCAGCCGTTTGATCGGGGCACCTCCCGGGTTTGTCGGCTACGAAGAAGGCGGCCAGCTGACCGAAAAGATTCGCCGTCGCCCGTACGCTGTGGTGCTGTTTGACGAGATCGAAAAAGCTCACCCCGATGTCTTCAACATGATGTTACAAGTCATGGAGGAAGGCCGATTGACGGACTCGTTTGGTCGGAACGTCGATTTCCGCAACACGATTTTGATCATGACGACCAATGCGGGTGCTGAAGCGATCAAGAACGAATCAGCATTTGGTTTCAGCAAACCCGATGACGATGCCAGTTACGATTCGATGAAGCAGCGTGTGATGGATCAAATCGAACGTGTTTTCCGGCCCGAGTTCCTGAACCGGTTGGACGACACGATCATTTTCCGCCACCTGACCAAAGAAGATCTCAAGACGGTCATCGATTACGAACTTGCCAAAGTTCGCGAGCGACTGTTGGATCGTGGCCTGGCGATCGAACTGACCGATGAAGCCAAAGAATTCTTGGTCAAGAAAGGCAGCAACCTCGATTACGGTGCTCGACCATTACGTCGGGCCATTGAACAACGTATCGAAGATCCGTTGAGCGAGGAACTACTGCGAGGCGCGTTCGAAGGCAACGATACGATCCGAATCGATGCGTTTAAGAACGACGAAGGCAAGACCACCCGCCTTGATTTCAAAGGCGAAACACGGGGATTGCCCGAACCAGCCGAAGCAGTCAGCGCCGGTGTCGGCGACGAGTCCAAAGAAAAGGACTCGTGATCACACCTGGCTGATCATCCAACGCAAAAGCAGACCCCTTCGCGGGGTCTGTTTTTTTTATGCCCGCATTGTTGCCGCTTGAGCTATCCGCTGCCCGGACGAAAGGGACGTGGGTATCTTGCCAGACGACTATCCGCCTACAAAGCGAGCGTAAAGACCGCGTGCTTCGCTGATGTCAGTGGTTCCCGTGACAATCACGCGACCGTCTCGAAACAACGTCACGCTGCGCTGGTCGTCAGGAAACAGCCGCACAAAAAAAGGGTTGGCCTGGACGCGTCCGACATCTTCCCAGCGAGCGGCGATCTTGTCCAAGTCAATCGTTTCGGCGGTCAACTGGCTGATTTGAACGGCATTGCGCCCACACAAAATGCCATCGGCGCTCTGGCCGCGATCACCTGCTAAGAACTCCCAAGTATGCCGGTCACAGGCGGGACAATCGCCGGTGATGAAATCTTCGACGTTCAATTCCCGAATACGGTTCTTCCACAAATCGATAGAGAGCATCGATTGTCGCACGGCATTCTGATTGCCCGACAACCATTTGATCGCCTCGCCTGCTTGGATGCTGGCGATCAGATGCGTGGCCGAACCAATCACGCCGGCGGTATCACAGGTTTCGACGGAGGTTGCCGCGGGCGGATCAGGTACCAAGCAGCGAAAACACGGCTTGCCTCGCCCGGTAAACAAACGCACCTGGCCAGTCGCCCCGACGCATCCCCCGTGCACCCAGGGGGTGACGGTCGAAAGCGACCAGTCGTTTAGCAGGAATCGCAAAGAAAAATTGTCTGCCGCGTCGACCACTAAATCGACACCTTGCAGGATCGCGCGAATATTGTCGGCCACCAAATCAGCCACAATCGGTTCCAATTGAATGCTTGAATTGATCGCAGCGAGTCGTTCACAACTGGCCTGTGATTTTGGTCTCGATTCATTGGCGTCGTGTTCATCGTAAAGCGCCTGGCGTTGTAGATTGGTCCATTCCACCACATCACGGTCAATCAGTTTGAGATGCCCGACACCGGCCCTGGCCAAAATCTCGGCGGCCACGCTTCCCAGGGCACCGCAGCCCAGGATCGCCACCTGTGAATGGGAAAGTCGCTGTTGGCCTTCGGCGCCGATGGCAGGGAACTGAACTTGGCGAGCATAACGATCGTCCGAAGGATGGGTCATAGACTATTGAACGTCTGCTTTTGAGCGGCAATGACATTTACAGGCAGTCAGGACGTACGATCGGTACCAACGCCCGCCAGTCGCGTGATGCTCGTGCCGATCACCACATCAACGTGATACGATCTTGCCTGCTCTCTGGCATGGAGACAAGCCTTGTCGTGACAGATCGGGGCATTGGGACGCTGTTTTTGACACTCGGCGGCCCCATTGGCTGTCGCAGCATCAGTTACGCATTACCCTCCACGGCCAGTTGTTTTTGAATCCAACGAGCGGTGCTACGGCTGTGAAACCAAACATCCAATTTCTTGCTGAGCGGGCGGCGTTGTTGCGTGAGCTACGAGCATTCTTTGATGCTCGGCAGTTCGTCGAGGTCCAGCCACCCTGTCTTTCTCGCGATTGTGTCGTCGATCCGTATATTGACCCGCTGCAAATACAAAGCGACCAATTCAACTTGCCGGCGCATCGGCTCCCCGATCGGTTTTTTCTCCAGACCTCCCCGGAGTCCGCAATGAAGCGAATGTTGGCTGCAGGGTCGCCATCGATTTACAGCCTCGGTCCGGTGTTTCGAGCCGGCGAACTGGGCGCGATGCACAATGTCGAATTCACAATGCTGGAATGGTATGACGTCGGTGCGGACATGAAATCCGCAGTCGCGTTACTGGGCGATTTGGCAGCACAAATATTGTCCAAGCCGGGCTGTGATGTCACGACGTACCGCGAGCTCTTTCAGCAACATGTCAGTCTCGATCCAATCGAATCATCCGTCGATGATTTGATAGACCGTGTTGGTCATTTGGATGCCGCATTGACGCGATCGCTTGGGCAAGATCGCGACAGTATGTTGGATGTACTGATGAGCGAAGTCATTCAGCCACATCTGGGTTGGCAACAACCCGTCATCGTTACCGATTACCCACTGAGTCAAGCAGCGTTGGCAAAGGCTTCGGCGACTGATCCGCAATGTGCCGCTCGTTTTGAGCTGTTTGCCAGTGGTGTGGAATTAGCCAACGGATACGACGAGTTGCTCGATGCCAACGTTCTGGTCGAGCGAGCAAAAACTGCCAATCAAAAGCGAATTGCCAGTGGTCGATCACCGTTGCCAGCAGAAACATTGCTGGTGACCGCCATGCGAGGTGATGCAACACAGGACTCATTGC
>JABDKS010001027.1 GCA_013002105.1 Pirellulaceae bacterium
GAAGAGCGATCGAGAAGGGGAAACGCAACATGGGCAAGCATACCGGACAAAGTGACGCACTGCAGTGTAGCTCCAGCTGCATCTAGCGTCAAATCAGTGCGTCCAGCAAATCCGTGCGTTCAGTCGACATGGCCCAGCCAATAGCGGATCGAGGCAACGCCCACAGACCTAGTGTCGACCGTCGACCTGTTAATGAGCGACACAAATCCGATTTCTGCTGGCGACGACGTTGAACAGCAACTCGGTTGACTTCGTGACCAATTATCGGCGAGTGAAGCAAAGTACAAGATCGTCGTCGGGCACCATCCGGTCATCACCGGCGGCCAGCACGAAGTATCGCCGCGCGTCGCCGACTCTCTCGCCCCGATTTTCCAACAATGTAGCGTGGACCTTTACCTTTCCGGTCACGATCACGATTTGCAGATGCCCGATAGCGGTGACGGTTGGATGCAGGTTGTCGCCGGATCGGGCAGCAAACTCCGCAGCACGTCATGGGTCGACGAGACGATCTTTGCCGATGCAACGCCCGGCTACTGTTGGCTGCTGATCGATGAGACCCGACTATCCGTCTCATTTGACGATGCCAACGGTTCCGAGCCGACCGGGCGGCACGCGTTCACTCATTCGCTCGCAGCACGAGACCGCAGCAACCAAGCTGCCGTTTTAGATTTAACTACTAAACGCTTAGCAGACAGAGCTGCTTTCGTCGAGCCAACCGAATATCGAGTGACCACACAGTCTGAATCGGAAGCGGTTGCTCAGCGAAAAAGGTTGGTCCGATGATTCGCTGGATGAAGTGGATCCAACATTGGTTTCGTTTGGCGCTGAAACAACCATTCGCTGATCAGGTGGCTGATGCTGACGAGGTCGCGTTGGTGCTGGCGTTGGCGTCACGGCTGGAAAGAAACCAGCTGTAGAGTACGGGCAACACGAGCAGGTTGACGGTGGTGGCTCCGGCAAGGCCGGTGAGAATGACCAATGCCATTGGGTATTCAATTTCCTGACCGGGAAGTTCACCGGTGACGATCAGCGGTACGAGCGCGAGGCCGGTCGTGAGCGCGGTCATCAAAATCGGAGCCAAGCGTTCCTCGGCTCCGCGAACGATCAGTTCACCGTGCGTCAGGCCGGGCACTTCTGCGGCGAGGTGACGGTAGTGGCTGATCAGCATGATCGCATTCCGAGCGGCGATGCCCAAGACGGTAACGAAACCGACGAGCGAACCGAGTGAGAGGATTCCGCCGCCGGCGAACGCACCTAGCAATCCGCTGGCAAGTGCCAGTGGCAGGACGAGCAAGATCAACAGCACCAGTCGCCAACTCTCAAAGTCAATGTACAGGATGATCGTGATCGCAAGAATGCTGCCCAGCGACAACAGTAACAATCGTTGGCGTGATGCTTTCGCTTCGGCGTATTCGCCCAGAAACTCCGGATGATAGCCAGTCGCGAACTTGATGTTGCTTCTGACAGCGGATTCGATGTCGTTGGCTACGGAGGCCAAGTCCCGACCGTCGACATTGCAGGTCACATCCAACTTTCGCGACGCACCTTCGCGAGCGATCACGTTGGGCGCGGGGACGATGGTCAGGCTGGCGACGCTCGCCAACGGCACCTGAGCGCCCGAGGGGGTGTCGATCATCAATTCGCTTAACGTCGCCAAGTCGGTTCGCAGCTTTCTTTCACCGACAACCACGACTGGAAAGATCGCCTGGTCCCGGTACAGCTCTCCAACTCGCATTCCGTTGACCAACGTGGTGACGTTGTTCATCAACAGTCCCGGCGTTAACCCGAACTGCGACGCGGCTTCGACCTTCATGTCGATCGCGATTTGGGGCACCAGCACTTGCGGTTCGACTTTTAACGTCGTGACACCTTCGATCGGTTTGATGACCGCTTCGATGTCCTTCGCGGTCGATCGCAACTGATCCAAGTCCGGCCCATAAAGTCGCACGACGATCGAAGCACTCGTTCCAGTGAGCACTTCCTTGATGCGTTCGGTCAAGTAAGTCAACAAGTCTCGGTACAATCCGGGATAGCCGTCGACAATTTCTTGGACTTCGGCCACTGTCGCGTCGTAGTCCGTGTCGTCGTCGATGCTGATCCACAATTCAGTGAAATTCGGGCCGACGACTTCATCGGCCACCGTTGCGCGTCCGATGTGTGACCCAAAGTTGCGAACGCCATTGACGGCCATCATTTCGTCACTGGCTCGGATCGTAATGCGGTTCATGGCGTCGATGCCGATGCCTGGTTTCTCGACCCAGTGCATCAAGAAATCGGTTTCGCGGAACTTTGGCATCAACTGTTCGCCCAACATCGGGATTGTCGCGATCAAACATCCGAACAAAACCAGCGTCACCGCGATCGTGCCCCACTTGAGCCGCAGTGCAAAACTTAAGATGCCTCGATAGATCTGTTTGAATAAACGAACCAGCGGCCCGTCGGTGCTTCGACG
>JABDKS010001040.1 GCA_013002105.1 Pirellulaceae bacterium
CCCCGCAGCCACGTTCAGTTCGAAGGGTCCGTCGCCAAGGCACGCACTGCATCGGCCACATGGCGGATTGGACGTTTCGCCAAAATGCGCCGACAGTTGCATTGCCTGGCAACTTTCGGCCCTTGCGATGGCGAACACATCGTCCAGTCGCGCAATCTCCGCAACTTCGCGACGCACCAAACGATCGTATAATTCGTCGGCCAGCAGTTTGGGTTGATCGATTCGTCGGAGCCAACGGTAGCCATGCACCAAGTCAGCGACTTTGATTTCGATCCAGTTTCGTTCTGCCATGTAGTCAACGGCTTTAACGATTCGTTCTCGCTCGCATTGCAATTGTTTGGCTGCGACCACCATGTTCAGCGTGAACCAAGTGCGTCCCTTGGTCAGACAGGACAGGACACCTGACAAGAACTCGCGCCGCTCGCCGCTGAATTGATCCAGAATCGCCTTGGACGTTACCAGCGGTTTGATTTTGTACGAATCATACCGTGGCGAGGTTGCCTGGATGTATCCGTCCAGTTCCAAGTACGTCAACAACGTTCGGACAACCAGAATGCGTATGTCAGTGTCGGCAGACAACTTGTAATGTGAAACGTGAAATTGATCGGCTTGTCCACTAAGTCTTTCAATCAACCGGCCTGCACTGTGTCGTGACGGTGTGTCTCCGTAGGTAAAGTTCTCCAGTACCGTCCTGTCCTCAGGGACCAACAGCATTTCGCAAATCGAATCGTCACCATCACGGCCTGCTCGACCGATTTCTTGAGCGTAGGCCTCGAGCGATTTTGGCGGATTGAAATGGTAGACGTAGCGGATGTTTGACTTGTCGATCCCCATCCCAAAGGCAATCGTGGCTGTGACGATACCATCGGCCGATTCAATAAATGATTGTTGCACTCGGGAGCGTTCATCGGCATCCATCCCTGCGTGATAAGCGGTGGCTGGGTGGCCATCGGCGTTTAACTGTTCTGCGATTTCTTCTGCCGTGCGTTGTCGCGAAACATAGATCAACGTTGATCCACGCGGGCGGGTCTCGATCCGTTGCAGCAATTCGCTGTAATGATCGCTGCGGTCCAACACGCAGCTGCGCAGTTGCAAATTGGGCCGATAAAACGGCGTGCGAATCGCGTCGTCGGCAGCGATGTCAAACGCGGCGCGAATGTCCTCCAGGACTTGGGGTGTCGCTGTTGCCGTCAACGCCAAGACCCGCTCGGCCGAAAGCTTCGTTGCGAGTTCGGCAAGCTTCAAATAGTCGGGCCGAAAGTTGTGGCCCCACTGACTGATACAATGGGCTTCGTCGATTGCAAAAAGCGATACGTGCAACGACCCGATCGAAGCCAGAAAACGCTCGTTAAAGAATCGTTCCGGCGACACATAGAGCAACTTGATGGACTGATCTCGGATCCCTTTCATCGCAAAACGAAATTCGTCCGTTGACAAACTGGAGTCCAGCCGCGCCGCGGTGATTCCACGAGCAGCCAGCGCATCGCATTGGTCTTTCATCAATGCGATCAGCGGCGACACGACAACCGTTGTCCCATCAAGTACCTGACTGGGCAGTTGATAGCAGAGGCTCTTGCCACCGCCAGTCGGGAAAACAGCCGCGACATTCTTGCCCGCAAGCAACCGATCGATCACCTCGCGTTGGCCTTCGCGGAAATTTTCTAATCCAAAACGGCCTTGCAGCAGTTCTTTGGGATCGGCCTTTACCACCACGATATCATCCTGCTTGTTCCAATTGCCCAGTTTCCTGCGCAAGACCCGTTTGCTAAGCAAAACGTCGAGTGCAATGCGCTGGGTCATCCATGATGACTTCGTCTGCCGACCAGCGTCATCACCGAGGTCAGGCAGTTGATAGGCAATGTAACGCTGCGGTTCCAAGGGTCAAGCGCCGCAGCGATCGGGCGAGCGGAAACTCAATCTGGCCTAAAAAAGACTCGACGCTCCGATATCGTTGAATGCCGCATCAATGGCGTCTTCGCGATCGTCTGCAGGATCCAAGTAATCGATCGCTTCGCCCTGCAATTGTGTGAATGCTTGTCGGATCAATTCGTTGATCACCAACAGGATATCCACGGGCGTGACCAGGCCGTCTCCATTGACATCGACGAAACCAACAAATCGATTGCCGTTACGAGCACTTTGCACGCCGAATTCCAGAAGGAAGTTCACAACACTCAAGATATCATTGGGGGTGGCGCGTCCATTGTTGTCCACGTCCCACGGGCGCACCGCGTTGGTAAAGGGTGCGTTGCCTTCCTGAACCTCGATGGTGAACGTAGCCGTGCTGAACAAGTTCAGCGAGCCGAACTCAAACGCTCGCAAAGTGAGCGTTGTGTTGCCTAAGAAATTCGGGTCAGGCAATCCACTGAGCGTCCGAGTGGATTGATTGAATTTCAGCCACGATGGCAATCCAATCGGGTTACCGTCGCCGTCTTGCAGGTAGATGCTGACCTGGAACGATCCGCCTTCGGGGTCAACAATCCAGTCCTGCGGCAGCGTGAATTGGAATTGTTGGCCACTGATGGCTGCTGGGACTTGCAGGTTGTCGTTAATTTTTGGAGGTTCATTCACATTATTCAATCGGACTTCGACGATTCCGTCGCCAGTCAAGCCGCCGCTATCGGTAACGCGAATTTCCAGCGTCAATAAGCTGTTGCCGGCATCGGCATCCAACTGCGCGCCCTCTTTCAAGGTGATCAAGTGAGTCACCGGGTCGACTTGGAAGAATTCTGCGCCGGTTCCCCCCACGATTTCGGCGGTAAAGGTTTCGCCCTGATCCGTGTCTGCGAATCGCAGTTGACCCAGAATGTCACCCACCGCGGCGAGTTCGGAAACCGTGATACGAGTGGTCAAGACTCGGGGTGGGTCATTCTGGTCAGTAATTTGAACAAGGAAATTGACACGTGAGGTTTCGCTTTGGCCCGTCAAGTCGACGATCTCAAACGTCAATTCGTTCAATGGATCTGTCTCAAAATCGAACACGGCACCAGCGGCGACTTTCAATTCCAGCGAGACCGGGTCGAGGACAAAGTTCGCTCCGTCACCGACGTTCAGCAGCGCGATGGCATAGTTTTCTGGGAAGCCTTCGGGGTCGACTAATTCAAGAATCGCCAGGACCGTGCCTTCGATGGCATTTTCGCCCACGCTCGCGGTGTTGGACTGTAGTTTGGCTGGTTCGTCGACATCCACAATTTCGATGTTGATCGTCGCCGTATCGGCCAGCAATGGCGATCCATTGTCGACCACCGAGAGCTCCAACGTGTACGCGTTGTTTTGCTCGAAGTCCAACGTGACCCCTTCACGAACTCGGATGCGTCCGGCTTGATCGAGCGTGAAGGTATTGGCACCCGTGCCGCCGTCGATTTGGAACGTATGCGACTGACCCGGGTCCGCATCCGTGACCGAAACCGTTCCAACCACGC
>JABDKS010001044.1 GCA_013002105.1 Pirellulaceae bacterium
AACGAGAATCGATCGCGGAATGACGCAACATCAAAACTCGCAGCAATAGCATGTTCTTGCGGCGAGACGATTCAAACCGAAGGAAATCAAAGACCCGTAAAGCCCTGGGCCAGGACCTGTCCTGGCACAGCTGCGCCAGGACAGGTCCTGGCCTACGAGAAAACTAAAATTGCTCTATTTTTGCGCTAGCGCAGGATCGCCGCCGTATCCCAATCCTGGTCCGGAAAGCCGCGAGGTCGGGACCGCGCCCCCGCGGACTTCAAAGAATTCACCGAAGGCATCCATCCACCGCTCATTGCCCGCCGGCGAATACTGTCGCCCGTTGCTTTCGATTGCGGCCACACCGGGGATGTGTGCCGCCAATGATGCCGAGTGCAACAGCGACGCGCCGACGCAGGTGAGGTCTTGAACGCACAAGAACAAATCCTCGTGCACCGCAACAGCACCTAACAGCAAAGCTTCGGCATGACCCTTGCAGGCCTTTAATGCGATGCCGCTATAACCTTGATCGATCGCGGTCCGCAAACTTTGTAAATCGACCAACGACTCGTCGATCACGACCGGCAATTGCTTCGCAACGCCGTGCATGGTGATTTCCGGATGGCTTTCCAAATCTCGATGGGTCGGCTGTTCGATGTACTCGATACACTCCAGCGCATCCGGCTCGATTGATCGCAATTGGTCCAACAGCGAAAGCACATACGCTTCGTCGTCACAACGTTCGTTAAAATCGAGCGAAAAGAACCATTTGCCGCTTCGCGATCCCGACGCGACCCGATAGATTCTCGCGACCCGATCGACGTCCCAATCCAGGTCGTCACCATTGAGTTTGATTTTCAGGTGGGTCAGCTCGTTTCGCTTGATCCAATCGCCTAATGTCTCCGGCAGACCGTCACCGACTGGTTCGTCCAGGTCGTCCGCCGTCAGCGGATCCAACGCTCCGACCAAGTGGTACAACGGCAACACGTCCACGGGCGTTTGCGAGATGAGTTGATCGAGGTAAATGCCGCGATACGCATCGCCCAAATAATGCGACAGGTCATTGGTTAAATGTTCACGCGACAGCAGCGAATAACTACTGACACCGGCTGCTTTGCCATGGGCATCGAACAACGCGGCTTCGATCGGTGACGCCGCCAACAGCACGGCCAACTTGGGAATGCCGCTGGAGATCCCCCGTTCGGCCGCAAGCTGACGGGCGATCTGATCACGTTGAGAATCATGACGGTGGCAAATGTCCATCGGGTGCCCGCTTTGGTCGGCGTCGACGTAGGACCGCGCCAAGCGATTTGCCAATTCGACAACCACCGCCAATTTGGTGTCACCGTCGATCGTCGGTTCGGGCCACGCCCAAGCGACACCCATCGTCATCGACCCGAGTCCCATCGCGGTCCCGGCGCCACTTTGCGCCTCGCAATCAGCGGACAATACCGTCACGTCCGTGACGACGCGACCTCCGAATTTCATCGGCGTTCGGTATTGATAGGTTTCGCTGCGCAACTGCAAATCAAAATGGCGGAGGTCGGTCGTAGGCATTCAGTGGGACTCGGATTGGGGATGGGTGACGGACTGACGAATCGTCCGTCAACGAACTGCCAGCGATTCAAAGCTTTTCAGGATTTCGTGTCGGCCAGGGCAACCATACTTCCTAAATGAACATGGTTTAGGTCGATGAAAACTTCGAATTCACGCCGAAGCAAAAGTCGTTATGTCTTGCGGCCGGTTTTCGGTTGAACCAAAAATCGTGACGCCGTGTTGATTCGGTGCATCCGGCGAATCGCGATAGACGTACGATGTCCTGCGGTTTGATTCCACGAGATGATACTGTGACCGGCGTCGATCGCGAACCGACCTTCTGCGCGTGAGAGGGCCGCGCGATAGAGGGCCGCATGAGAGAGAATCGAGCGTCTGCGTGGCGTTTTGCGGAAAATGATCCACATCGACCAGCCGTTGGATCGGCGCACAAAAAAAGGCGTGTCTCGAATCACCGAGAAACGCCTTTTTTACTACCTATCGCAGTACCTGCTACACGAGATTCTTACGCACAGCCCAAACAGCGGCTTGCGTCCGGTCACTGACACCGATCTTGCGAAGGATGTGCTGGACATGTTCTTTAACCGTCTCGTAGCTGATACCAAGCATCTTGGCAATTTCTTTATTCGTCAGGCCTTGAGCCATCTGACGCAGTACTTCGCTTTCGCGTTGCGTCAGAGGAACTTCGATGTCCTGACTCAAACGTGGCGTTGCCAACGCCCCGGTTACTCGACGCAACTCTTCACGAGTCCAAGCCGATTCACCTTTGGCTGCCGTTTCTAACGCACTGATCAATCGCTCGCGAGGAGCAGATTTCAGAATGTACCCAGCGGCACCAAGTGCCACCGCACGGGCGATGTAGGTCGGATTGTCATAAGCACTGAACAAAACGATCGGCAAATCGGGGTAATCCAACTTCAGCCGTCCGAGTGTGTTCAATCCGTCGCCACCCTCCATTCGGATATCCATCAGTACCACATCCGGCACGACCTTCTCGACTGCTGCTAGCGTTTCGGCAGCCGAAGTTGCCTCATACGCCACATCGATGTCGGTGTCTTCAAGCATCAATCGCAATCCGAGCCGAATGATCTCGTGGTCATCGACCACTAGTAACTTCTTACTCATTTAACCTCCAAAGGTTGTCTCCGCCTTGGCAAATACCGTTCAGACCCTGGTGGGGAATGAATAAACCGTGTGTATGCCCCACGGTGAATTTTCGGTCCATCAGCTCCATGACTCTTTCCTTGCGTTGTCCAGATAATGTAGCAACTTGGCAACCCTTTAGGGGGTCGCCGGATTACCCAGAAGCTAATTCCATTTTCACCACAAATTAACAGATTGCAAGGGTGTCTGCATCATGCAGCCTTCTTTGCCGCCTCATTTCTTTGTCAGGTGTTGGTTGGCCCCAAGCACGTAAATCGCAGTGTTTACCACCTTTCGTCGAGGATGTTTTCACTGTTCCTCGAAGCGGTTTCCACCGGGGCATCCGCAAACCACGCTCCTGAGCGGACTATCGGTAGAAAATAGTCGGTCGGTAGTCAAAACGGTGCAAAACAGGCATATTTGGCGTCGATTCGCCTACATCCGCGACCAGTCGGAGCGGTTTTGGGTCGGAATACCCCTTCTTCAATCCCTGAGAGAATCCCATGGTCAGATCATCGAAGATTAGACAATTGGTCGTTGCAAGCATGTTCCTGGGGCTTTTTGCCGCTACGCCAAGCCAAGCCCAAGTGGTCGTGGTCGCAGCACCCATCGCGCCGTATGACGTGGCTTACGAAGCACCCTTGGTCACCACATACCGTCCGTCGCTAGCCAGCGGCTATGCTCCACTAGCAACTGCCGTACCCGCGCCCGCCATCGCAGTACCCGTATTGGCGCGCGGTGTGGTCGTGGCCGCACCATCGGTCGCGGTTACGCGATACCGGATTCCCATCGCACCACCGATTTACCGCTCGTCCTATGGGGCAACCTACGGGGCGGTCTACGGGCCAGTCGTGCGGCCTGGTTACGGTGCTTACCGACCAGTTGCCTATGCAAGTCCGATCGTTGCTCCACCGTCCGTGGTCGTGCGGCCCAAGGTTTATGTTCGCGGTCAACCGGTTCGCAATACCTTGCGCGCGGTCACACCCTAAGGCAGTCCGCTACGATTGCTTGGCATCGGAAACGCGTTATCAGGCTGTGACGCTGCTGGAACCTGAGAGACGCTTGCTGGAAACGAGGTCGTGAAATTGGTGACGCAGGTTTTTTAGCCAGAAGATCAAGTAGATGTTCGCGACAATCGACATCAACAACAACCCGTTAAAGAGCGGCTGGGCTGCTAGAGTCTGCCGCTTTGTACCACCTGGTTGAAGCTCCCTGCCACGCGAGTCGAACTTCGACTGCAGCGAATCGGATGACGAGATCGGCTCGCGATTCGAAAGGTTACTGCCGGGCGGTACTTGGCCAAAACCGTTGCCGGGTGTCATCGCAGGCGAGCCAACGATCATTCCGCCTGGATTGGGGACTGGCGAACCGGTGGGGATGGCCGACGTATTTTGAAAGGCAGGATTGTTGCGACCGATCGTCAGTTCATAGGTGCGTTGCTGTGATACCGGATTACCGTGCCGATCCAGGACACGAGACATCCGGTCGATCGGATTTCCATAGCTGTCAAACGACCAAGCCCCCAGTGGCAACCGGTCCACATCGGCGCGGCTCAGCCGCGGGTCAACGTCTTGGTTTTGCAGTCGTTGAGCCGCCAAATTGGTGGCATCCATTGTCGTGGTCGCGCTGGAGTTGAGAGTCCGCGCATCGTTGCCGCGTGCGTCGACCAGACGCGGATCCAATGTGCGGGGATCTAACGTGCGGGGATCCAATG
>JABDKS010000676.1 GCA_013002105.1 Pirellulaceae bacterium
GTGCATGTGATGGTTCCATCTTCTTTTGGCAGCGCGTGCTGCCGTTGATGATGCAGTCCAATCTTAACGCAGAGTCGTCCGGCATTGCAAACGAACGCATCGACCGAGCAATGGTCGTGACAGAAAAGATGAACCACGAAGGACACGAAGAGCACGAAAGATTGGGCACCGAAGCCTTTGCGTCTTAGCGTCTTTGCGTGAAACTCGACCGCGCATCTGTTTGCGAAGTTGGCGCGTGAACGAAGGAGTGATGGGCAATGAATAGACAGGATCAACAAGATAAACAGGATCAGATCATCATGCAAATCATGTTCGTCTTGTCAAAGCGTCGTTTAATCTGGTCGGTCCCACGACGATTGGCTTTCAATCCACGAACACATAAACATCAGACTACAACGACAAAGTTCTCAAATGGTGGAACGGCCGCGATGACCGAGGGCGGCGGGTTGATTTTCCACTTGTAAAGACCCCATGCCGTCCTTCGTGTGCATGGCATGGTTCCATCTACTTTTCAGGCGGCGCGTCGAATGTGTGCCACCTCGAACAATCTTAACGAAGAGTCGCCCGGCACTGCAAATCGGCCGCGCCACATTTGCATGGCAATACGTGCTCGCAAAGTCGAGAATATACACCCAGTCGATCAGAAACGTTCCAACGGCAACACGGACCGCGCACTTGTTTGCGAAGTTGGTCCGTGAGCGGAGGATTCATGGGGCATGTGTCGGAAGTCTGATCGTCCAACACCGACAGGGATGAGATGCCCCGTGTACTGACCTCAAACGAAGCCGAAGGTTTGCCCGCGAATGACGCTAATGATCGCGAATCAAATCGTTCTTGATTGGCGGTTATTCGCGCCATTAGCGGGCGATCAATCATACTCGCCGCGCACTCAGTCCCGCGAGTGAATGACTCGCCACCATGAAAGATGACCTCGGCCCGACGACACTCCGCTAATCAATCCGCGATCATAGAAATAAACGCCGACCATCAATACTCGAATGCTTCAGCGATGGAACGGCGCGCGTCACCGGGGCCCGTGAGTTCACTATCCATTTGTAAAACCGTTCCAACGGGCCTCCGCGTGCACGCGATTGGTTATCCGCTCCATGGTTGCATACCGAACAAGATTGCGACCCACACAGACACACCAGTCAGCATAGACATGATGCAAAAAAACGCTACCGTTCCGCAACCAAGGAGGTAGAGGCGGTCTCTCAAGCGGGTCGGATCTATATCCGGCGTATCGACAATATAAGTAGCTAGGCTTGCGACTCTTCGAAAAGCCAGCGTCCCCGGTTCACGTGCCGAATCATTGATCTGTCGGAGCTTCGTCATGTGTTCATCCACCCCGATTTCAGTGCCCGGCTTCTGTGCAGCCAATTCGAGTAGCGCGGCGGCCAATGCAACGCAGCCCTCCCGATCAGCAGTCAGGTAAATCCAGGGTTCCTCCATCGTGATGCGGCACTGGCCTTCTGTCTCAGCTATCGCGTGGAAGAGCGAGTTGGAAAGGCGTTCAAGCTCGGAGTCGTCCATTCATGCTCAATTCTGTGGGGCTATGCAATCCATTCGGATACGTTGGCCGTTACCGGGCACGGCGTGGTTATCCCCCGTCTTGGAGAAGTGCCGAACAACGTCGACGAGCATGGAAGTGTAGCGTACGACGGCATCGCTTCTCAAGCATCGTCCGAGCGGGAACCAAGGGTCGACAACCCGCGTCCAAAGATGGATGCAAGTCGCAAAAGGGCCAAAAGTAGAAACCAGGCGCCGTAACCGCCAGCGACCGAACCTGCGAACAGGGCAATCGGCCAAGAAGCCCCTTGATCGAGCAAGGCAACCGCGACGAACGTGCCAATCGTAGCACCGGTCACAAAGAACGCTGCAAACCAAAAGCGATAAGCCCGCGCCGCGGGCGGAGATTGCGTTCCGCCTGTGTGGTTGCCCATGTGCAGCACGGCCGATTCAGTCGGATAACGACCGAGGTAACCGGGTTGGTGGACCAAGGGAGTTGACGTTGGCGCACCAGAAAGTGTAAACGAACGAAACGAGTTTGAAAAACCGAAACGCGAGCCAACTCCGGTTCACCGATTTGATATGCCCGTGCGATACGACTACGGTCACAGTCGATGTCCCGTACGCAAGTCATACGGCAAGTGAGGCGTATCAGGGTGCCGCGATGCGATGACGCGAATGTAACCCAAATATTGACCGGCATCTCGTTCCAATGTTTGCAGGTACCAGTCCGAGCAATTAGTGGCTGTAGCCCATTTATGCCACAAGCGCCAGCCATCCGACATCGTTTCTGCGAGGTCAACGTTGACCAACCCTGTGCGCGTCCAATGATCGCGCCACCACTGGGATGTACGGAGGCACCACGCGTCCGATGTCCAAAACCGCGAAAGGTGTTCGGGAACGCCATTTTCGAAGTTTTGGACAAGCCCTGCAGACGCAAAGCCAAGTATCCCTGCAGGCTTTAGGAATTGAACAATGTATGGCAGAAACAACGTGTCAGTGCCGTAGTATTGGAATGAGTCAAAAGCTAATATCGCATCGAAGAATCCATGTGGAAACGGCAAGTCGCGAGCATCTGCCCATAGCGGCGTAACGTCATCTTGAACTCCGGCTTCGCAGATGCGATGCCAATTGTCCGTCGGTTTGTTCCAGATGTCCGCCGCCCAAACTTTGACACGGAAATCGCGCGCGAGAAACACGGAAGACTTCGCTCTTCCGCATCCGAGGTCCAACACGTTCATGCCGGGACGTAAGCTGGCGTCGCGGCACAGCCATTCCGCTAACCAAAGTGGATTAGCGCCGTAACACCCATCAATCAGCCATTTCGGATCGTATTTTGACGCCAACGGGAAACCGTCGTCGCGTAGCGGATCAGCACTAATTGAAGAATCGTCTCCCATGGAAAAACGTCCGGTCATTTAGGCGCGTCTAGGATCACCCGGTCCGAGCGGTTGAGCAACCATTGCCCAAGAGCCACTCGAGGACTCGGCGTGCATCCGTTGGTTCGTCAATTTCGGTGTGGCTATCGGAGCGACCATCGCCCTATCGCGTTGCCAAAGATTGTACCGACCGCTAGGCGTGACAGCCAATCGAGCGCGTGATTGGGTAAAAGCGCGAACCACGAAATACACGAATGACACGAAAGTTCCGAGCATGGTCTCTTTTCGTGTGGTTCGTGTCTTTCGTGGTCAAAATCGACCGCGCACGTTTGAGAGCATCAGGGTTCGTTGCAGCGAGCAACCGGTGTCCCAAT
>JABDKS010000677.1 GCA_013002105.1 Pirellulaceae bacterium
CTAGCGGATACCCGTATTGCGAGTTGCGATCGCATAAATCGTGACTGCAAAAAATGAGATGCCGGCGATCGATGCGAAAAGGGATGCGAATCCAAAATGTTCTCCAATTGTTCCCAGCACGGGGGCGCCACCGATCGTCCCCAAATCCAGCATCATCAGTGCCAGTGCCGCGCCCGTCCCACGTACCGCGGTTGGAAAGGTTTCCAATGTCAGCGCCGTCATCGTATGAAACATCAAACTATGCCCGCTGCCCGCCAGCACGGCCGGCAACAAAATGAGCCAGGGATGGTCACTGTCGACCATTCCAAACGCGAGCATCCCTATCGACATTAGCACTCCTCCGATGATTAGTACCCGCCGTGTGCCCCACTGCTCCGGCCACCGCCGACCGAACACTCGAATCAAGATTGCCGGCCCCGCGTAAAACCAAAAGAACAAGCCGAGCATCGAGACACCTTCGATATGCAGTGGCTCGCCGTCAATAAAACTTGCAACAAAGACAAACGGTCCCGTCATGCAGACACCGAATGCCAAGTCGACCAGCAAAATCGATCCAGGCCAATGTCGACGAACCGTCGTCAAAAATTCCGCGAGTCGTATCGTGACTGGGTCGGGTGACCGCTCTGGTGCCCGGATAAAGAACAGCAGCAACGCGGGAACCAGATTCGCAACCGCCGCGACGACAAAGAACACGACGAAGTCGCCGCGCTGACGATCATCCAATCCGAGTACGAGATCTCCCAAAAGCGGGCCAACCAACATTCCCAGAAACCCACCCACCCCCAGAATTCCAATTGCCTCGGCGCGACGCGGCGCCGGTGCGATCTGCGAGATATACGTCAGGCCGCTGGCAAAGACGATCGCCACACCAAGCACCACTCCCGATCGACAGACATAGATCAGCGGCGAGAGTTCGTACAACAAAAGATTCGAGAGTGACGAAACCGCGAACACGCCGTAGCCGATCGCCCACATCGTTCGAGCACCCAGTCGATTCATCCACTGGGCCATCCATGGTCGCAGCACCAGCCCCATCAAAGATCCCAACCCCATCACCAAACCGACTTGTCGCAGGTCGCCACCCAGGAACTCAATCCATCGTGCGTAGTGCGCCATCAATGTGTTTGCGATCACGAAACAGGTTTGACCCGCAACGGCGAGCGCAAAGTTGCGATCGTACAGTCGTGACGGCGTTGCCGAATCGGCGGGCTGGGCGAGGGTCGTGGTCACGAGGCAGAAACGATCATTGGTGGACGAAGCGAGCGGCTATCGTAGGATCCGTTCGAGACCACCGATAGTTATCTCAATAGCACGCGTGACATGAACGGTTGCCATTTCGCCCCAAAGCACGGCCTACTGGTCGCGCCGTTCGGGTCGCTGCCACGGCACCGAACCGCCACGTTGCACCTGGACACGCAACGCAGCAGAAAGTTCATTGAAAACTTTCGGCGTCGACTTCGACAGATCCTTCTGTTCCAGCGGGTCCTGCTCCAAGTGATACAGTTCCAATGGTTCAAACGGACTATTTTGCAGCAATTTCCAAGGGCCACGTCGAATCGCATTGATGGTCAAGCCGCCGTATCGATTTCCACCTTCGCGACGATGGAAGAACAAATCTCGATCGCCCGTGTCTTGTGACTGACCCAACAATGTCGGTAGCAGCGAGATGCCGTCGACCCTTTGCTCCAACTCCACTCCTGCCGCTTCGCATATTGTCGCAAAGAAATCCATCGTGATCCCGATCGCATCGGTGCGACTACCGGGATCAATTTTGCCAGGCCAGGCCGCACACGCGGGAACCCGCAACCCGCCTTCGTACATGCTCTGTTTACCGTCTCGCGTCGCACCGTTGTTGGCTCCCACATTCAGCTGACCGCCGTTGTCGGATGAAAAAATCACCAGCGTGTTGTCTGCCTGCTCGCCAACGTTGACCGCATCGATCACTTTGCCGATGCCTTGGTCCATGTGTTCGATCAATGCAACCAACTTGGCTCGCGATTCATCGATGCCGGTTTCTCGCTGCTTCACTTTGTCCAGCCAATCGTCGGGAGGCTGAATCGGTGTGTGGGGCGCGTTATATGCCAAGTACATAAAATAAGGATTGCTATTCACATTCCGTTTGTTGATGTAATCCACCGCCCAGTCGGTAAACAGGTCGGTCGCGTGACCGGGCGGATCGATTTCGTCCCCATTCAGTCGCATGTAGTTCACGCCATGACGGCGGTGCTTGTAATAGTCGTCCATCATGTCGCCAAGATAGCCGTGGAAATAATCAAAACCACGGTCCCCTGGCGTCCCCGGCGACTCCAGCCCCAGATGCCATTTTCCAATGATCGAAGTGTCGTAACCCGCTGCCTTCAAAACTTCCGGCAACGTCACGGCGGATGGATCCAAATATCCCCAGCTGTTTTCCGCGTGCGTCCGAATGACTCCGGGCACTCCAACCAACTCCGGATAACGACCGGTCAGCAACGATGCTCGCGTCGGCGAACAGACCGGACAATTGGCATAAAAATTGTCAAACCGAATTCCAGTCGATACCAACTGATCAATACGCGGAGAACGCAAATCGGTCGCCCCGTAACAACTGAGATCTCCGTAGCCAAGATCATCGACCAAAATCATCAACACGTTAGGGCGTTCGGCGGCGACTGGGGTGCTGGAAATCGCCAAAGCGATCATAACGACTCCCATGACAATCACCTGGCCGACCAATCGATGCGCAGCAAAACAGTCACGATCCTCAAGTCGGCAGATCCGGTTCGATTCGCTGGTAGTCATTTCGCATTTCTCCGCAGGCAAACTTCGACGTTGCCACATCGTAACCAACTCGTGCTAAGCTTGCGCTGTCCCATTGCTCGACTCACGAGAGACACCGTCATGAAACATCGATCTACACTTTGGATTGTGCTTGCCGCCGTATCGCTGATCAGCAGCTTTCCGTCAAGCTCACTCTTTGCAGACCAACCCGCCACCATCCGAGTGCTGACCTACAATATCCACCATGGCGAAGGAGTCGATGGCAAACTGGATCTTGATCGGATCGCGAATGTGATTCGCAGCGCATCGCCCGACGTCGTATTTCTGCAAGAGGTCGACCAAAACGCGAAACGCAGTGACGACGTTGACCAACCAGCCGAACTGGCGAAGTTGACAGGGATGCATGTCGTCTTCGGAGCCAATATCCCGCTACAAGGTGGACACTACGGCAATGCCATCTTGAGCAAATTTCCGATTACGGAATCCGATAACGTACTCCTACCCAATAGGAATGACGGCGAGCAGCGTGGAGTGCTGACTGCAACAACGATGCTTGGTGGCATGCCGGTCCGCATCTACGCGACGCATTTCGATCACCGACGCAATGACGAAGAACGCTACGCGTCGGCAAAACGAGTTAATGAGCTGGTAGGTCAACAGCCACCAGAACCGGCCCTCTTCGGTGGCGACATCAATGACGTCCGCTCGTCTCGCGTCATCAAGGAATTGCAAAAAGAGTGGCGAATCGCTGGCAACGTCGAACAACCAACGATTCCGGTGGGTAACCCAGAGCGGCAAATTGATTTCGTATTCTCGCGGCCGTCCAATCGCTGGAAAACCTCCGAAACCAAAGTACTCGGGGAAACCGTTGCGTCGGATCACCGCCCGCTGTTGGTCATCCTCGAACTGACGCCCGTTAAATCCTATTAACGAGCCGCCACAACAGACTTAACTAGCGGTCTACACGTCGAACACTGCGATTGCGCGCACCGAAGTCGATGGGGTCGCGTGCAAGCACCACACCCTAGTGGTTCAACCCTCCTAAGATCTCGCTCCGACGTAGTCGCAGGGCCGGTTCCCACCGGCCAATTGCGCGAAGGCGGCCGGTAGAACCTTGTCTTTACCCACAAGTCTGCTGATTGATAGCTTTTTTAATTCACCCTCCCACGCGCTTAATTATCCATGCAATAGAGACTTGTTCGTGGGAGGGTCGGCACCGAGCTTTAGCGAGTGTGACGGGGAGGGCGATCAACGTCTTCTGTTCGCCCTCCCCGTTGGCTCGCTTAGGCTCACCACCGACCCCGAGCGCGACA
>JABDKS010001075.1 GCA_013002105.1 Pirellulaceae bacterium
GGTCGAACTAGCCGCCGGCGATCCAAAAGCTGCCGAGCAGCGACTGCGCAAACTGCGCGATCAATTCGATGCACAACCCAAAATTGCTCCGCTTCGCGAAGCCGCGTCGATGGTCACCGACGACCTGACGCGAATGTACCGCCCAGCAGGTTACGAAGAAGTCATGGTGCGGACGATGCTTTCGATTTGTTCGTTGGCAACCGACGGATCAGATGCAGAAAGCTACGCGTTGCAAGCTCAACAACACCAATCTCAACTCGCTGCGGCGGCAAAGGACCGTGGGTTGGTTGCCGTCGATGACTTCTTTCAACCGATCGCGATCTCGCCGTACCTGCGCGGCATTCTGCGTGAATCGACGCACCACGACTACGATGATGCCGCCCGATCGTATCAACTGGTCAGTGCTGTTTGTCCAACGTTCCCCGCTGCCCAAGCCGACATCGCTCGCGCCAGTGGCGGCGTCCACAGCGCCCCCGGACATGGCGTTTTGTACGTGATCGCCTGCGTTGGACGCGGACCAGTTTTGCAAGAATCCGTTGCACCCACGACAACCACCGCACTGGCTATCGCGTCGGCAACGCTCAACAGCAACCGCAAAAAATCAGAGCCACAGGACGGCACAGTACACAATCGCGATGGACACAAAGACGATGAACACGAACCGGGCCTGCCGAATATTGCCTCGGTAAAAGTCCCCAAGGTCGTTTTGCCACCGAGCGACGTCGTTGCTTTGGGAGCGAGGGTCGACGGTATCGCCGCAGGTACCACCGCAACGTTGACCGACGTGGGACAACTCGCTGCAAATCAAATTTCAGCGGAAATGCCTTGGACCATCGCACGCGCCGTAGTTCGACGCGCCACCAAAGAGACCACCGTGGCCGGCGTTGGCCATAACCTGGGATTGGACGGCAGTGCGGCATCAATCTTTCAGTTTGCCGCGGGATCACTTTGGAGTTCAACAGAACATGCCGATACGCGATGCTGGGGCATGTTGCCACGCGAGATCCAAGCGTTGCGAATCGAACTGCCCACCGGCATGCATCAAGTCGAACTCGTGCCACTCGGGCTCAACACAACGCCGTTGGCACCGGGACATCTCCGTCAAGTCGACATCGTCAATGGCCGCAATCACTATTTGCTGGTGATCGCCCCGGATCGAGCGATCTACGTGATCGACGACCAATCGGCGAATGATCGTTGATCACAACTCCGTGCTGAATCGACCACGTGATCACGATCGATTTGCCGCGGCAATCCAGTCTCGTTTCCTCTGCACAGTTGGCATCTGGATCAAGATCCCAAGCAACAGGATCGCAATGGGTACCAAATGAATCCAGTTGTGATTCAGAAACATCATGATCGCATTGAGCACCGCAGCACCCTCCAAAACCGCTTGACCAACTAAGGTCGCCGTTTGGGACGCGCCAAGCAGCTGCCGCAGCGGCGCCGTTACGACGGCAGCTCCCTTGGCATTAGGCTGCTCAGCCGGCGTTGCTTGTTGGTACTGATCGATGGCTGCCCGCCGAATCATCCGTGGCAAAATAAACGCTACGATGCATGCCAAGACAGCAGCACCGACCCCCACAGCAAGCAGCACCCCATCACCGCCCAGTACCGCAGGATCAACGGCCGCTGGATCAACATCTGCTGGCACTGCCGCATCGGCCGCGTCCGGGACCGGTCGGTTGCTCATCCCCACGAACCACAGGACGGCCACAATCATCACGACACCTTGTGCTAGCGCGAGCGTGATAATCGAACCGGTGCGGACGAAAGGAACCAAATAGGATTCCAGTTCCCCGCCGTCGGCTGCCCCGCCATTGAGTACCCCGCCGTCGACCGAAGTTTGCGATGAGTACGGGTTTCGGACGGGATCAGTCATCGTGTGGCCCTTGTTGACTTTTGCGGACAGTTATCACAATACATTCCCCACAGGTACGGCCGCTATCGTATCACACCCAGGCAGTGATTCCTTCCATCGGCTTACAGGGATTGTCAGTCGGCCAACCCTTTCGCATTGCTGACCATACGAGAATCGATCGAGTGCGACTTTACTACACCGACCATTTCGAGCTTCCGCTGCCAGATGGCCATCGATTTCCGATGGACAAATACCGTCGTTTGCGACGTCATGTGGCGTCGAGTTCGGATCATGAATCGGATGCCTTGATTGTTCCTCCCGCAGCGACCAACGATCAACTGCAACTTTGTCATACACCGCGTTATATCAACGCCGTACAATCGGGTTCTCTGACCGATGCTGAAATTCGCCGCATTGGATTTCCTTGGTCTCCGGCAATGGTGCAGCGGTCACGGCGCAGCACGGGAGCGACCATTGCCGCGGCGCGAGCGGCCTTGGCCGATGGCGTCTCGGCCAATTTAGCGGGCGGTACGCATCACGCGTTTGCCGATGCGGGGGAAGGCTACTGTGTATTCAACGATGCGGCGGTCGCCATTCGCACGTTACAACACGACGGACTGATTGGCCGAGCGTGCGTGATCGATTTGGACGTGCATCAGGGAAACGGCACCGCGTCGATTCTTGCGAACGATCCCACCGTCTTTACGCTTTCGATTCACGGAGTCAAAAATTTTCCGCTCCGCAAAGTCCCCAGCGACTTGGACGTCAGCTTGCCCGACGGTACCGGCGATGGAGAATATTTGCGAACGCTCGAGCAATCGCTGGAAAGACTCCAGGATGATGCGTCAAAATTTGGCGACTTTCAGTTAGCGATCTATCTGGCCGGAGCCGATCCGTATCAGAA
>JABDKS010001078.1 GCA_013002105.1 Pirellulaceae bacterium
CCGTAGCCGGAGCTTCTGACGTTTGTGGCGTTTCATCCTTCACAGCCCAGCTACTAACATCTCGTTCTTTGGAAGTGCAACCGAAGCATATTACTAACATTCCGACGGCGAAAAGCGTTCGGTTGGGGAATGAATTTGACTGATTCATTGTGCGCGGTCCTTAAAGAATAGTTGAATGCATCGCAGCAATCGCTCGGCGTCATCGTAACGTTTGCCGACGTGACATGTGTCAACTGATAAGCCGGAAAGCTATCGATCGGCGATCGAGCCAAAATCATAGTCCCAGCAGTGGGATAGTATCTACCCCTAGAGTTCCGCGCCTGCGCGATTGATCGAATTCTCGCCGCTCCGAATTGACAGCCGGATCCTGGCTACTCGGCTATTCAAAGCAGCTGGAATTCAGCCAACGGGTATAGCCAAATCCACTAAAGGACGTGGATGGACGTGCATACGGATTGGCGTACAGAATGCTTCGCGTCGGAAAGGCCGACCAAAACAAATAGCTGCTCCGGTACGGGAAAGTGCTCCGCGGCGGACCGCCAACTTGGTACGACAATACGCTCCAACGCCAATATCCGGATGGAGATCCCGCATACAGATCGCGGTATGCATACGGGTAGCAAGATCGAAACCGATACCGCTGAAAATCCGGCACCGCCAGATAGGCGCGGGGTTCCCAGCGGTACCGTAGATCGTAGTGCCACGGTCGATAGCTTGTGTAACAACGGGGATCCCGTTGACGCCGGTTAAGCCAGTCGGAAGCCAATCCCAATCGACAGATTGCGTCAGGTGTATGCCAAAGGCTGGAGAATTGGGTTCGCGTCAACAAAGCGTCCTCGGATCCGCGATCCAAATGCTGGAACACCGACGGGATCGATGGGTACAAATCTACCAGCAACTCGGACGAACAGTCGAACAATAGCGAAGATTCGATGTACGGATGCATGCCGGGCCAGTGGCCACAACAATCGACCTGTCCAACAAAACCGACGGCGGCGATCCAGATTTGGGCCAGTTCAAAGTGCTGGCGGCTAATGAACTCTCCATTGTCGACTTGAACCAGTTGATACTGCTCGCCGCGCTGAGACCTCAACTGACGCTCAAATCGTTTCTGTTCTTGCTCCATTGCGGCAATTTCGCTGCCAATCATTTCCAGTTGCAATTGCGCACCGCGAACCTTGTGTCGAATGTGGTCAAGTTCCTTCGGTGCTCGCAGTCGCCGCGGGATCCGCGCGATCCGCTTCATCTTCTCAGCCAAGTATTCATGTACTGCCTCAACCGCCGATCGACTGGCAATCGCTTCCAACGTTCGCCGTATCATTTCGAGCCGGTGACGAACCACGTTTGGGTCAACTGAGAATTGACCGCTTTCGTCCGCGGACGATTCAAGCACACCTGTGATCGGTGAAGTTTCGGCGTCGCTGAGGTAGAACTCAGCAATTTTGTGTTGCTGACCAATGGTCTCTCGAATTTGCTGAATTTGAGTTTCCAATTCGCGCTGCCGGTGCAAGGCCAGATTAAGTTCATCCTGATTTGCATGCTTGTTTTGCAATAGTCTTTTCAGCACATCAACTGTTTCCGTAGCAGCCTGTTGTCGATGGCTGAGCCACGAAAACCGCTGACCGAGAACTGATTGGTTGACCGCCATCGAGTTGACCAAACTTGACAACTTCCGATCGCCGCTGGCATCGACGAATCGGGTACCGACCTGTGCAATGGACTGCGAGTCTCTGTTGGGGCCAATTTGTTGGTCGGTCGGTCGATCGTTGCGGTGCGCTCGAAGTGAATCGCGAGTCAACACCATCCGTCTGACCAAAGCGCTGGCGGCCGCCTTGCGTGCCTTGGCGGATTCGTAGTTCGCGACCGCTAATCGCAACCGAATTTTGGCACGCTCCAGCAGATCAGTATCCTGCGCACTGCGTTGCAGGACTTCAACACTTTGCTGCGCGGCATCGACTCCGGTTTGCAAAGCGGAAAGATCCAATGCTTTCGTCGTCTGGAGTTCCCGGGCCAGGCTTTCAAGATGCTGTTTTGCCAATTCGGCACTGGCAACCTCCGTCGGCATCCAGCCGACCAACCGCGTGGTTCGAGGCATATACAGCCGGACGCATTCATAGTCGGGAATGTCCTGATCGCCGGCTACGCTTGCAAGTCGTTCCTGGCAATCGACGACAGCTCTGAGATACTGCTGGGCTGCTCGGGAGCGCGCGGCGAGCGACGTGACGGAAACCTGCTGCTGGGCAACCTCCTGCCAAGACGCGTGTCCATTGGCTTGCAATTGGATCAGACGGGTCAGCTT
>JABDKS010001084.1 GCA_013002105.1 Pirellulaceae bacterium
CTACGGAATGTTGTGAAGGCGTCGGACAATCCGATGGCGCGTCTACATGCACTCTGTGTCTTGGATGGTTTGGACCAGATGGATGTCGCCACGATGCTAGTCACACTGGACGATACCGACGCGACGGTTGTCCGCCATGCGATCCGAATCGCGGAGCCACTGCTGGCTGACGTTGGGGATGATGCAACCGTGTTGTTGGCAAAGCTGGGCAATCGAAACTGGAGCGATCACCATGTGCGTTTGCAGTTGGCGTATTCACTCGGGTACAGCAAGACGTTGATGGCGACACGCTTGCTGGCGAGATTGGCAAGAGACTCGGTGGGCGATCCGTTCTTGCGTGCCGCCGTGGTCAGTTCGCTGCGCGAAGACAACTATGCTGATTTCTATTCGTCAATTTCGCGTCACCGAGCGACGGCCGGTTGGTACCAGGAACCGATCATGCAAATGGCGACACGATTGAACGACCGCGAGTTGTTGTCGCAAATGGTGGCCGAGTTGCTGGAACGAATTGACGATCCAATCAAAGATGCATCAGACTTCCACACTCTGGCCGATACGTTGGAGCGAATCGGAAAAAAGGATCGGCAATTAACACGGAAGGTTCACACGGAGCTGGCCGATTTCATAGATCGGATATTGCTCTTAACACATTCGCAAGACGCCGAAACGTCCTACCGCGTCGATGTCGTGCGAATCATCGGGGCCGTCGGGCAGGTCAAAGGGGCCGTCGGGCAGCTCAAGGGGGCCGTCGCGCAGGGGAATCACCAGCTATTGAATTTTGTCCATCCCTCGGAACCGCCGGAATTGCAGATCGCTGCGGCAAAGGTGTTGGCAGACAATGAAACGGCTGAATTGGTTCGGCGCTACGATTCACTGAGCCCCGTCGTCCGATCACATGTGCTGGATATTTTGATATCCAAGGAATCGACGGCCTCGCAATTGGTCGCAGCGATCCAAGCCGGGACCATCGATGCTGGATCGATTGGGGCGAGTGAGCGCCAAAGGTTGACAACGCATGTGAGTGACAAAGTGAAATCGGCGGCGGCCGAGTTGTTTACTTCGGCCAGCAGCAACGACGATCGGGCGGCTTTATTCGACCGGTACCGCAACGTGTCGTCGGTCTCTGGCGATGCCAACGCCGGGCGGTTGGTGTTCGAAAAACAATGTGCTGCCTGTCATCGCGTCAAACAAATCGGTCACGTGGTCGGTCCGGACCTTTCGGCGCTCAAAAACAGATCGTTGCCGGCGCTGCTGACGGCCATTCTGGATCCCAACGAGGCGGTGGAAGACAAATATCGCAGTTATAACGTTTTGGAATCCGACGGCACGGTAACGCTGGGGATGATCGCCGAAGAAACCAGTGTGGCGATCAAGATGCTGATGAACGAAGGCAAAACGAAGTCGATTCTGAGAGATGAAATCCAGCAACTCAAAAGCACCGGGAAATCACTGATGCCCGAAGAGTTGCACACAGTGATTTCGGTCGCACAAATGAGCGATCTGATCGCCTTTCTCAATGATGTGGGACCACCGCCCAAGACGTTTCCCGGCAATCAGCCGCGCACGGTGGTGGCGGATGCGGACGCAGTGGTTCGTCTAGCGGCTAGCGATGCCGCCCTGTACGGCGATCAAATTGTGTTCGAACCGAAACACAAGAATATTGGTTACTGGAGCAACCCCAATGACTACGTGCAGTGGACGCTGCAGGTCAAGCAGCCAGGCCGGTACGAAGTCTTTTTGGACTACGCCTGTCCGGACCACACCGCCGGAAATCGATACCAGTTCGTCTGCGGCACCGAAGATCTTTCCGGCACGGTTCCAGCAACTCGTAATTGGGACGACTATCGCACGATCGAAATCGGGACCGTCGAACTGAGACAGAACGATTCGATCGTAGTCTTCCGCAGTAGTGGCGAGTTAAAAAAGAACCTGCTCGATTTGCGATCGATTACCTTGCGTCCGTCGCGATAAGATTCACGAGAACGGGCATGGCCCGGTGGATGCTATTTCGTAATCCAGAAAGTCTCCGGACCTGAAACGTGTGGGTGCGTCGTGCCAGGACAAATCCCGGCCTGCGGCTAAGCGGCGTTGGGTTTCTTCTTTTTGCCGCGATTTTTGTTTGCCTTGGGTGGGTACGGGATGCCGTTGATGTAATTCAATCGGTCGTCGATGTCGGCGCCCGTGCTGACCGGTTTGAAATCGCTTCGTTCGACCGGATAACGATCGTCAAAGAAATCACGGAACCAAACCACCGAGTTGAGCGCTTCGGTGGCAACGATGGGATCTTTGGTCGTGTTGACGATCTCGGTCAACGTCACCTGCGGGTTGATGGCACCAATCGAACCGAGAAACTCCGCTGCGCGGATTTGTACCGTCTCGGACTGGTCCTTCAACAGCGGTTTCACTTCGTCGGCCAACGATTTGGCTTGTTCACCGAACGCGGTACACACCATCGCGCCCCAGTATCGCACGTGTGGATTATTGGATTTCAGTGCTTTGGGAAGTTTTGACTTAGCATCTGCAAACGGCAGCAACGCCCAATTGGCGATCTGCAGCAGGTCAGCAATTTCCCCCTGATGGCTTTGCCCAAATGCGACGGGATTGTCCATGGCGTGATTGACCAGATAGCTTTCGGGGTACAGCGACAAATCAGGCATGGCTGTCATCCGCTCGGTCAGTCGCTGACGCAGGTCCCGCAGTACTTCAGCGTGTTTTGGGTCACCCGACAGATCGTTGACTTGATGCGGATCGGTTTGGCAGTCAAACAATTGTTCGACCGGTCGCGGTTGAAAAAACTGTTTGGCGGCCCCGGTCAATTTTCCAGACTTCCACAAGTCTCGCCACTCTTCGTACGCGAGCATTTTGTAGCGATAGTTGTTGTTCAGTCCGTCCGGCAGATACGGTTGGTAATTGCGAATGTACTGATACTTCCCTTTGCGTATTGAACGAACAAGATCGTATTTTTCGTCAAACCGATCGGCGTACCCGAATGCTTCGTCACGCGAGTTGACTTCGTCCATCGCCACACCCTTGCCCAGAAACGCTTTCCCATCGATCTGGTCGGGAACCTTGACCCCGGCCAGGTTCAGCGTGGTTGCACCAAAATCGACGAATTCGACAAAGCCGTTGACTTGGCTGCCGAGCTGTCCATCGGTGAGGTGTTTGAAATTGTCGGGAACGCGAATGACCAGTGGGACGTGTAAACCGGATTCGTAAATGTAACCTTTGCCGCGCGGCAACACGCCACCGTGATCGCCGAAGTAGAAGATAAACGTGTCTTCCAAAACACCATCGGCTTTCAATTTGGCGACCGTCTGTCCCACGATATCATCGATCGCCATCATGCGATCGTGGTAGCGTGCGTGCGTGTAGCGAAACAGTGGCGTGTCGGGAAAGTAATCGGCCAGTTTGACAGAGTCCGGATCGGTTGTCGTCTTCTCGTTGCGATACGTGCCATCAGAAAAGTGCAACGAACTCTCGTGTGATTCGGCATGGGATTGCATGTGAAAGAATGGTTGCGATTTTTGCGGTCGATCGCGCCAAGACGCGCCGGGTGCTGACGCGTCCCAGACACCGGGACCTTCGTCAGCGGCGTAGTCTTTCTTGTGGGCGTTGGTGGCGTAGTAGCCGGCATCGCGCAGGTAGGCGGGAAACATTTTCAGGCCCGCCGGCATGGGGGCCGATTTGTAACGACGATGAAACTGAGTTCCGATTCGCGGGCCATAGCACCCTGTCGCCAACGTCGTGCGGGCCACACTGCAAACCGGAGCATTGGAAAAACAGTGTGTGAAGGTCAGCCCGTGAGCTGCCAAGGCCTCGATGTTGGGAGCCTCAGCCCCTGAATCAAAAAAATGATTCAGGTAGTGAATCGAGTTGTCTTCCGAAAGGATCCAAACAATATTCGGCCGATCGGCGGCTTGAGCGGAATGCATTGTCAAGCAGAGAACGAATAGTGAGAGCAGTCGGTTTCGCATTCTGATATCCAGTTTCGGTCGTCGATTCGATGGGTTTGCGTGAGCCGCCTAGGATACACTGTCCGGGCAGCGAGATGCGTTCAGCACTGCTCGAGAATTTGAATCTCCCCTCAGCAATTTCACCACCAATCGGATCCATCCCCGCCATGGTTCGTTCACTATCGACGACGTTACCGATTCTGGTTTTGCTTTGCGGTCATGTGCGGGCGGACGATATTCCCACGACCGACACGGTTCCCGCGAGCGACACGTCGTTGGGTGACGGATTGGTGACCGATTACTTTCGGATGGAAACGCAGAAACTGACCGAACGAGCGTTTGCGGAAATCAAAACGTTGGAGGATTGGACGTCGCAACGCGAAGGTTACCGACAACAGTTGCTGGAAATGCTCGGACTCGATCCGCTGCCGACGCGGACACCGCTGGAGGCCGTTGTCACCGGGACGGTGCGAGAGGGTGATGTCGTTGTCGAACGAATCCATTTTCAATCGCGGCCGGGGCTCTATGTCACCGGCAATTTCTATCGTCCTGGCACACAAAAGGGGCCTTTGCCGGCTGTGCTGTACGTGTGTGGGCACGCCCGAGCCAAGGAGAATGGCATTTCGTTGGGGAATAAAACAAAGTATCAGCACCACGG
>JABDKS010000017.1 GCA_013002105.1 Pirellulaceae bacterium
TGATGGGGTTACGATCCAGGATTTCGGTATTGGTCTGCGTCTATTGCTGGTTTGCGTCTATTGCTGGTTTGCGTTTTCGTCGCTGGATTCAGCCGCTGTGTGTGCATCTGCTGCCGCTGTGTCCGCATCTGCCGTGGCACCGACGTGTGCCGCTTCGATGGCTTCGGATTCAGCTTGCGTTGCGCCCTTCCGCGCCGCCCGCAGTGCCGCCACGTCTACTTCGGTGCTTTTCTCCAACACGCGGACCAATCGCCAGCGCTTCAATTTGCTTAGTGGTTGCGATTCGACAATCTCGACACGGTCACCGGCTCCCGACTCGTTGTTCTCGTCGTGAGCGTAGCAAACCGTGCGGCGGCGAATGTATTTCTTGTACTTGGGATGTTGGACCACGCGATTGATTTCGACGCGCCGCGTCTTACTCATTTTGTCGCTGGTGACGATTCCCGATACAACGCGTTTTGGCATGATGCGTTCGTTGTTGTTTGTTAATTGTTAGTTGGCAGCCGCTTTGGCACGCTCGGTTTGGAGCGTTTTGATCCGCGCGATCAAGCGGCGGTTTTTCTGTATTTCGCTGGGCGTATTCAATCGCTCCGATTGCGACTGGAAACGGAGACGAAACAAAACGTGCTCGGCTTCATTGACGGTCGCCTGCAATTGTTCGTCGCTCATTTCTCGTAGTTCAGTCATCTTGGCCATCGTTCGACCTCACCTTCGTTATGCAGTTCGTCGCTCGACAAATCGGACTTTCACCGGCAGCTTGCTGGCCAGACGTGCAAAGCACACCTTGGCCTGCTGTTCGGTGACTCCGCCAAGTTCGTAAAGGATCGTCCCAGGCTTCACGACCGCGGCCCAGAAGTCCGGCTCACCTTTCCCCTTCCCCATTCGAGTTTCCAGCGGAGTGCTGGAGACCGATTTGTCAGGGAAGATGCGGATGTAAAGCTTTCCTTCACCGCGGACGTACTGCTGTGCAGCGATACGTCCCGCTTCGATCGTCGTGGCTTTGACCCAACCCGGTTCGAGGGATTGGATACCGTAGTCACCAAAGACGACCGTATTGCCGCGGGTCGCGCTACCTTTTATGCGACCTCTTTGGCTTTTTCGATGCTTGACCCGTTTGGGCATCAGCGCCATCTTCGTCGTCTCCGTAAGTACCTTGGTTGATCCACACTTGAATCCCGATGTGCCCCTGTGGCGTCATCGCTTCAGTGAATCCGTAATCGATCTTTGCCTGCAGTGTGCTCAATGGAATCGAGCCTGCGATTTGCTTTTCACGACGGGCCATTTCGGCACCGCCCAGTCGTCCGGCCATCTGGATCTTGATCCCTTTGGCTCCCGCGTCCATCGTCTGTTCCAGCGAACGTTTCATGGTGCGGCGGAAGCTTGACCGTTTGGCCAGTTGTTGCGCGATATCCTCGGCGACCAGTTGCGCCTGCAATTCCGGGCGGCCGACCTCTTCGACCTTCAGGTTGATGCGGCGGCCGATCAAGTTCTGCAGCTCGGTTTGCAGAACTTCGATCTCTTGGCCTTTTTTGCCGATGATCAAACCAGGTCGGGCGACGTACAGCATCACCCGCACTTCGTCTCGTGTACGTTCAATTTCAATGCGGTCGATGCCGGCACTGCGGTACTGCTGTTTGCTCTTGATGAAATTCCGCAACTTGCGATCTTCCACCAGCAAGTCAGCGAAATCTTGCTTGGATGCGTACCAGCGACTGCTCCAGCCGCGTGTGATGCCGGTTCGGAAAGCGATTGGGTTGACTTTTTGGCCCATCAGGGACTCGTTTGTCTTTCAGGTAAAATCAAAATTTCCAGTTCATTACAGCTCGTCGATCGGCGTCAGGGCGACGCGGATATGACTGCTGCGTTTCTTGATCATGTGAGCGCTGCCGCGTCCGACCGGACGAATCCGTTTGAACATCGGACCGCCATCGACACAAACCTCGGTGACGATCAATTCTTCGATCCGCCGTGATTGGCCGCTGTTCTGATCCGGGTCCTGCGCGTTGCCGATCGCGCTCTTGATCACCTTCTCCAGCATCCGCGCGCCGCGCTGCGGCTGATACTTGAGTGTGTCCAGAGCTTCGTCGGCGTACATACCGCGAACCAGGTCCGCCAGGAGGCGAACTTTTTGGGCGCTGATCCTCGCGCCTTTGTGTCGTGCTTTGTAGACTGCCATCGAACTTACCTAAGTACGTCGTTCCTACTTCTTGCCTCGGCCGCTGTGGCCCCTGAACGTTCGCGTCGGTGCGAATTCGCCCAGTTTGTGCCCGACCATATCTTCGGTCACGTGAACTTTTACATGTTTGCGGCCATCGTGGACCATGAAAGTGACATTCACGAATTCCGGCACGATCGTGCAGGCACGTGCCCAAGTTTTGATCGGTTCGGGGCGTCCGCCTTCCGACTGCTGTTGCAC
>JABDKS010000042.1 GCA_013002105.1 Pirellulaceae bacterium
AGTCGAACCAGACTGATCAAAAGAGGACCCCGATGCCCCGACAACCTATTGCCCGGCGAACATTTTTGCGCGGAACCAGTGCTGCCTTGGGACTGCCGTTGTTGGACGTAATGCGACCTTCATCGGCACGAGCCGCCGCCGCTTCGACACCGCCCAAACGGTTCGTGTCAGTCTTCCAACCCAACGGCGTCTATCCAAAAGCATGGGACGTCACCGGCACAGGCCGCGATTACACGTTTTCGCCCATCTTGAAGCCACTGGAACATTTACGCGACGACATTTTGTTGGTTGCCAATTTGGACAATGTCAGAAGCGGCAACCACGTTCAAATGACCAGCGCTTTTTTGACGGGTGTGGGAGTACAGAACGGTCGGTGTGCGGTTTCGGCCGATCAATTGATCGCGCGCAAAATTGGTGGTGACACCCGATTACCGTCGATCGAACTGGGCACCGAACCGCCTCGTCAAGGCGGCAACGGCAGCTTGCCGATTTCGTTTGCCAACACCGTGTCGTGGAGTAGCGAAACGACGCGAATCTCGCCGGAGATCAATCCGCGTGTCGCGTTCGATCGATTGTTTCGCACCGCGGTTGATCCGCAAGCTCGTAAACGGGCAGCCGACCATCGCAGTGTCTTGGACGCCGTGCTGGACGACGCTCGGTCAATTCGTCGACAAGCCAGCCACGCTGATGTCCACAAACTGGACGAGTATTTGGAAAGTGTCCGCAGTGTCGAATCGCGAATCGATCGCGCACTGGATCCGCCTGCGCGAAGCTGGGAACCAATCAGCCAGCCCGAAATGATTCGACCGGCAAGTGGAATTCCTCGTCGCCGCGACGAACACCTGCGTTTGATGACCGACCTGATGGTTCTAGCGCTCTGGACCGATTCCACTCGAGTCGCGACGCTCATGACAGCTCATGGATTCAGTCGTCAGAATTTCAGTTTTCTCGACGGTGTCACGTCCGACCACCACGGCATGTCACACCACAAAGATCAAGAGTCCGCGGTCAAGGAATACACCACCGTTAGCATCTGGTACGCAAAGCAAGTCGCGTACTTGCTGGACCGAATGAAATCGATTGACGAGGGCGGACAGAGTCTGCTGGACAATTCGACCGTGATGTACGGCAGCGGAATGAAGGACGGTAATGGTCACAAAAAACAGAACCTGCCCATCGTGATCGCCGGTCGTGGTGCCGGATTCAAAGTCGGCCACCACGTTCGACTTGCCAAGCCGACGCCGCTGGCGAATCTGCATCATACGCTGTTAAATCAGTTCGACATTCCCATCGAATCGTTTAACGGCGCCAGCACCGGTGCGTTGACCGAGCTGCTCTAACGTTCATCCAAGATTGCGTTATGGCGGTGTTTTGTAGTGAAAGTCAGCGCGGCTTTCGTCCACGCGCGACAGATGGACGATGGCCAAACAGAACTTCGCGGCTCAAAGATCCATTACGCCGCACGGGAACGCATTTTTGCGGCCAACTGGCTGTCGCCATGGATGTTCACAATTGGCGCGTCGCGACGTCGCGGTTTTTGCAGGCTCTCGCTCGTGTCTTCGCTGAAATGAACGTCCAATTGCGGATAAGGAATACTGATGTCGGCCGCATCGAGCCCCTTTTTGGTCGCTGCTGTCAGATCTTGCCGAACCGCCCAGTAGTCGACCGGCCGGCACCAAACCCGCACTTGCCAGTTCACAGCGGAATCACCCAGATCCATCAAATAGGCTTCCGGCGGCGGTTCGCTGACCGCTTTGGGAATGTCTCGAATCGCCGTTTCTAATGCCGCACGGGTATCGTCTAAGTCGGCTTCGTAATCGCAGCCAACGTTCACATCGACGCGTCGCAATTTATTGTGCGTGACGTTCTCGATTGTCGCGCCAAAGATCTCACCATTTGGGACGATCAACCGACGGTTGTCCAGCGTGTCCAAATCAGTGGTGAACAAATCGATCGCTTCGACAATCCCTTCGGTCCCCGCCATCACGACGTAGTCACCCACTTTGAACGGTCGGAAGATCAACAACATGATGCCGGCGGCGAAGTTGCCAATTGTTCCGGCCAGTGCCATCCCGATCGCAAAACCAACCGCAGCCAAAATGGCGGCAAAGCTGGTCACATCGAATCCGTAATAGCTGAGCACACCCAGTAAAACGAATAACGAAATCATCGTCTTGGTGACTTTGCCTGCGAACCGACCGAGTGTCTCGTCGACTCGCTTGGAGATGAAACCGCCAATGGTCCGACCAGCGTAGCCAGCGACGATGTATCCGACGAAAATCACGGCTGCGGCAATCGCAACCGGGACGACGAATTCCGTCACCAGCGAGATCATCGCTTCGGTATCACCACTGACCGCGTTGGCGAGCGTGCCTTTGGCGTCCTCCAGTTTTTGAGCGGCCAGTCGCGCGGCTTCTTCACCGGCGGCGCCCACGTCATCGGTCGCGTTTGCCGTCGATCCGGAAAACAATCCGCCAATCGCAACGCCGGAGATCGGCAGCATCAACCGGCGGTCCAACATCCGGGCAACCATTCGTCGGAACGCGTGAGACTGAACCCGCATCGCGAACTCCATTTTTGTACAGGTGTTTTATCCAGCAAAGAAAGCGATGTACCGATTTCCGCCCACCCGCGCGAATACCAATCCACAGACAGAGCTAGCAAATCAGGATTCACGGCCAACGTAGGCCAGGACCTGTCCTGGCATGAACCTGGAATTTCTATTGCGCCAGGACAGGTCCTGGCCTACAAAACACCAAGCCCGGACGCCCAACCAATCTCTGCCGGCGGTGCGAGCCGCCGAGCCTGGGTGTGCATCGTGTCATCAAACGTTTCGCGACCTATGAAAGAATCAGCGATGTTGCACGACATTCCAACCATGCGTGTGGGACCGGTTCCTACCGGCCTCGTCTGATTTCGCGGCCGGTAGGAACCTTGTCTTTACCCACAAGTCTGCTGATTGATAGCTTTTTTAATTCACGCTCCCACGCGCTAAATCATCCATGTAATAGAGACTTCTTCGTGGGAGGGTCGGCACCGAGCTTTAGCGAGTGTGACGGGGAGGGCGATCAACGTCTTCTGTTCGCCCTCCCCGTTGGCTCGCTTAGGCTCACCACCGACCCTGAGCGCGACAGCGTGTTTTCCAATGGAAAGTCATACGCGCGGGAGGGTAAAGTGCTGATTGCAAAAGCAGACTTGTGGGTAAAGACAAGGTAGGAATCGGCCCTACGCCAATCGGTTTTGATACACTGCTGCGATGAATCAGCGTCCGAATATTTTGTGGTACTGCACCGACCAACAACGTTTTGACACCATCGGGGCACTCGGCAATCCTCATGTCGTCACCCCCACGATCGATGCCTTGGTCAAGTCCGGCGTCGCGTTTACCCACGCTTATTGCCAGAGCCCTATTTGTACGCCCAGCCGTTCGAGCTTCATGACTGGGATGTACCCCTCTCGGTTGCATAACACTCGCAACGGCAACGAATCCTTTCCCGACTACCCGCCCGTGATTACGAAACTGATCGCCGACTCGGGCTACGAGTGCGGACTGATCGGCAAATTCCACCTGCAAAGCGCCGGACATCGGACCGAGCCACGAATCGACGACGGGTTTTCGTACTGGAAATACAGCCACGCACCGCGTGACGACTGGAGCGAAGGCCACGATTATGCGCAGTGGGTTCGCGATCAAGGCGGTGACCTGGACGCGATGCGACAGAGTGAATCCCGTGTCGATCCGGCCATGCACCAGACAACTTGGGCAAGCGAATGTGCGATCGATTTCATTGACGCTCAAGGTACCTCCGATCGACCATGGCTTTTAAACGTCAACATCTACGACCCACACCCGCCTTTTATTCCACCGAAGATCTACGCGGACCGCTTCGATCCGGCCGACATGCCAGGTCCGCACTTTCGCGAAAGCGACCTGGATCAACAGACGCGACTAGCCTCGCTGGATTTTCAAGATGAACTCCGAACGCCACACCAGCACGATGCTAAACGCGTGCAAGCGTTGTACTACGCGATGATCGCGCAGATCGACGATCAATTTGCGAGAATCTTGGACTGTTTGGATCGAACCGGCCAACGCGAAAACACGGTCATCTTGTTTACCAGTGATCACGGCGAATCACTCGGTGACCACGGATTGATGTACAAGGGTTGCCGATTCTATGAAGGTCTCGTGAGGGTGCCGTTGATTTTCAGTTTCCCCGCGAATTTTCAAAGCGGAGTGATTAACGATTCGCTGGTTGAGTTGCTGGACATGACCAGCACGATCATGGAATTAGCGAATCTTGAATGTCCCGATTACATGCAGGGAATTTCACTGTTGCCGATCTTGCGAGGCGATTTCGATGGTGACCGTCACCGTGATTTTGTACGCAGCGAATACTTCGACGCCCTCGACCCACATTTTACCGGCGGCAGCGGTACGTTCGGCACGATGTTTCGCACCGAGCGATACAAGCTGTGCATGTACCACGACAAACAACTGGGCGAATTGTACGACTTGCAAGTTGACCCCTGGGAATTCGACTGCCTATGGAACAGTCCACAACATCAATCGATCAAACACGATTTAATCCGCCAGGCATTTGATGCACACGTTGTATTGACGACCGACATGGGCTCGCGTCGAATCGCACCAATGTGAGGTCAGATTGAAGAGCACGTCAGATGAACTCAACAAAGATGAAAATCGGTATGCGACAACGACAACCTGGCATGAATTGGCTCCCGATAACACTTCTTGTTCTCGCCGGGGCAATGTCGCCATGCACTGCGCTAGCCCAGGAAACACCGGCGAAGTCACTGGCTGACTTCGAATTGGTCGGAGATGGTGAAGCCGACGACACGGCGGCAATCCAATCGGCGGTCGATTCGGGACTGGGCGACTTGCATTTTCCCAAAGGTACTTATCGTTTAAGCCGACCGATTGTGGTCCAGCTGGACCGTGTCGGTCGCACATCCATCCACGGCAATGGAGTCGCGCGGTTCGAGATGCATGGCCCGGGACCGGCATTTCAATTTGTCGGAACCCATGACGGAACCGCTGCACCAATGACGGTCAAATCGGGCGTGTGGGACAAGCAGAGCACGCCGCTGGTCGACGGCATCGAGATCGTGGGACATCACGAGGATGCCGACGGGATCCAAGCCAATGGCACCATGCAACTGCCCCTATCACGTGTGTCAATCCGTGCGGCCCATCACGCGAT